>MFZZ01000046.1:3195-11447 GCA_001789555.1 Candidatus Roizmanbacteria bacterium RIFCSPHIGHO2_12_FULL_38_13 | reverse complement strand
ATCCGAACGAGCTACATATGGTCGTATATACCCGGGTAAAAAATTAAAATGTTCTTTGTGAAGAGAAAGGTATTTTTTTAGGATTTTGTCGGAGTTGGCAATGGTTTGAATATCTTCAAAAAGCGGAATAAGTTCGATATGGTGAATGCCATCTTCTTGTTTTAAAAGAGGATGGTTCAACGAGGAGAGCTCGGCGAATGCGTCTTGGATCGCAATCATTTCGTCTGCGGACTCTGTCATAGGCAGTATGACCTCAAAAAGCGGCGGAGTGTGAAAGCCCAGATGTTTTGCCAGCCCTGATGCAGCAATGATGCTCATGAAGGCACGCCCCAGACGAAACTCGGTCTCGACTTTGGGGTTTGGCAAACGGAATGTCAAAAAATGATCGCGACCGATTTCCCGAGTCTTGAAATATTCATAATAAGTACTGAAAATCCGATCAATCACTGCCTCATCAACCAGCTTGCCTTCCCAGTCCCATTTGTATTCTGTTGCACCAAGGTCCTTAAACGACGAGTAAAGTTCGAAAGGTTCATGCTTGGTGGTGATAAAAGGCTTGTCGTGCCAGTATGGAGAGCTGGCGTGGTCTGGATGCTGGGTTACCATCGTTGCCGGTATTTTTCTCATATATATTCTCTAATTCTCCTAATCCCTTCTTTTAAATTCTTCATCGATGCGGCATAACTCAATCTAAAATAGCCCTGCGCACAAAACGCTTCTCCGGGCACTACTGCCACATACTTTTTCGCAAGCAGTCTTTCACACCACTTGGACGAGGTCTCACCTTTTTTTAAAAGTTTTTTTATGTTTACAAAAAAATAAAACGCGCCTTCGGGAAGTGTAAAAGTGATTCCACGGATAGATGAAAATTCTTTTATCAGATATTCACGGCGACGCTCAAATTCTTGTTTCATTTTTTTCAATGGTTGTTGAGTTGCGTAAAGCGCTTCAATTGCAGCCATTTGCGCGATCGACGAAGTATTTGAAGTCGTCTGTCCTTGAAAAGATGTCATGGCTTTGATTATTTCTTTAGGACCAGCGCCGTAACCTATCCTCCACCCTGTCATCGCATATGATTTGGAAAATCCGTTTATTGTGATCGTAAGATCTTTTATTTCATTCCCCAAAGAAGCAATTGAGTAGTTAGTCCCTTCATAAATAAGTTTTTCATAAATCTCGTCCGAAACAATGTAAATATTTTTTTCTATGGCGAGGCGCGCGATTTTCACAAGTTCTTCTTTTTCGATCACCGCGCTGGTTGGATTACTTGGTGAATTTAAAATTATTACTTTAGTTTTCTTATTGATATATGGTTCAATATCCTGCGCTTTAAGTTTAAAAGGCGGTTTTAAAGGAACTAAAACCGGTTTGCCAAGAGCGAGTTTTACTTGTTCAACATAAGTGCTCCATGTGGGTGTCGGAATGATGACTTCCATGCCTTCATCGATTAAAACCTGAAAAGCATTGTATAAAATCTGTTTCGTACCCACGCCGACTATTATTTCCGACGGCTCATAGCTGACATTATTATCTTTTTTAAGTTTTTCAGCAATAGCATTACGAAGTGGTAATATTCCGGCAGTTGCAGTGTAATGAGTAAATCCTTCCTTAATTGCTTTGTATGCCGCTTTGCCAATATTTGCAGGTGTGGCAAAATCGGGTTCGCCTAGCGTCAAATTGATGACGGGTTTTCCTTTTTCTTCAAGTTGTTTTGCTAAAGCATCAACCGCAAGAGTAGCTGATGGTAAAAGGACGCGCGCGCGATGGACAAGCATATTCAGGCTATATTGTATGTCCTTTTGAGTATAAATGCAATTGAAATTAAACCGCAGAAAATAAGCTTTTAATTAAAGAAAATGCGCGGTCAACATAGGTATTTTTTAAAATCACAGTGCATTCCGAATACGTTGATACGATTTCGGCTATATCGATTCCTTCCCATGCCAGTACTTTAAGCAATATATAATAAACACCGGGAATATCGATAATATCTTTGGGAAAGTTGACCGTTATTGAAGACACGTTCTCTAAAATAGCAACGATTTTTTCGTCTTTATACAATTGCAGTATTTTGTCTTTCAGTTTTGCATTTGCAATTATGGTTGTCTCAAATATTCCATGTGTTACGGTTAAGAACGTAGATTGATCAACATTTGCATACTCCAATAATTCTCTGTGCTTTTTTGTTTGAGTATCAGAATTGACAAATGTAATTTCAAATAAATTTGACCTGACAATCAGATCTGGCGAAATTTTAAAAACCTTCTCAAACTTTTTTTTAACATTTAAGTTCTCGGTCTGTCTTTTTAAAGCCATAATAATTGATCCGATCTGTACATCTTTCATGGTAAGTTTTTCTACTTTTGGACGAATATCACGGGCAAGACTGGAAAGATTGATTATATTTCGGGAAAGCAATTCCTCAATATAAGGAGTCTCATTTAATATATCGGCAACAGCCGATGGCACGGTTATCATGTTAAAATTTTAACACAATTGTTAATTTTTACCAATAATTGTTATTTTTTTGACAATATAATGCATGTCCATATAATAAACATTAGTTATTCATTATTTATTTATATGACAGCACAATGCCCAATATGTGACGCCCCGGTTGCGTTACAAAGTAATGTAGAAGTTTCGGAAGTTGTTAATTGTACTGATTGCGGATCGCGGGTTGTGGTGGAAAGTATTGCTAGTTCTAGAGTAATGTTGGCTCAAGCGCCAAATATTGAAGAAGACTGGGGTGAATAAAACACACCCCTTAATCCCCTCTCTAGAGGGGACTTATTACAATGAAAACCTTAGGACTTATACATTCAACAATACGAGCTGATGAGAAGTTAATTATCGAGGCTGCACGAAAGAAAAATATACAAGTAAAACTCATCGATATTCGTACGCAAATTTTTAATCCCGAGACATTTGTTCTAGATTTTGATGTAGCTCTTGAACGCTCTGTTTCAACTGTCAAAGGAGATTATGCGATAAAGTTTTTAGAAAATTTGGGAGTGCCAGTCGTAAATTTTTCAGAAGTTGCCGCAGTATGCGGTGATAAATTTTTGACTTCACTTGCATTAAGAAAAGTCACGGTGCCGACTCCGGATTTTGCCATGGTTTTTACTTTGAATCAAGCTGTGGAAGCAATCAAGAAGATTGGTGGTTACCCGGTTGTTATAAAGCCGGCAATTGGGTCTTGGGGAAGGTTGCTCGCAAAAATAAATGATTCTGATTCTCTTGAGACGGTGGTTGAGCATAAAGAAGTTCTCGGAGGACCACACCAGAAAGCAATTTATATTCAGCAATATATTGAAAAACCAGGCCACGATATCAGGGCGTTTGTCATAGGTGGAAAAGTAATCTGTGCCATATATCGAGATTCCAAACATTGGATCACGAATACGGCTCGTGGCGGTGTCGCTTCCAACTGTCCTGTAACAAAAGAGTTATCGAAAATTTGCAAACAAGCTTCAGAAGCAGTCGGCGGCGGTATTTTGGCGATTGATTTATTTGAAACTAAAGATGGATATCTCATTAATGAGATAAATCACACAATGGAGTTTAAAAACTCGGAGGAGCCAACAGGCGTCAGTATTTCCAGTGCGATTGTGGATTATTGTGTTGAACAAGTCGGCTAATTTTCAAGTTAAATTCTCCCCTTGAGGGGAGTTCTCCGACGGAACGACGGAGGAAGGGGTGTTGGAGAGGAATTAATATCAACTATGTTAAAAATATCAATTCTTGGTGGATCAGGTTACGCCGGCGGTGAGCTTTTCCGGATTCTTTTGTCTCATCCGCAGGTCACTATCAATCAAGTCACCTCGCGGAAGTTTGCCGGGCGTCCGATTTCGGCGGTTCATCCTAATTTGCGCAAAATAATTAAACTCATGTTTGTCCATCCTGACGAGCTGGAAAAGTGTGACGTCTTGTTTGTCGGACTCCCAAATGGAGCTGCAATGAATATTATGCCTGCACTTATGAAGAAAGCAAAAAAGATAATCGATCTTGGCGCGGATTTCCGAATTCACAGTCAATCCGTTTTTGAAGATTGGTATAAAAAAAAGCATACACAACCGTCACTTTTAAAAAAATTTATATATGGAATTGCCGAGCTTCACAGGAAAGAAATTTTAAAAGCTGATTATGTTTCCTGTGCCGGCTGTGAGGCGACTGTTTCGATTTTATCACTCTATCCCCTGGTGAAGCACGGGCTTATCGAAAATAGAATTATAATCGATGCCAAGATGAGTAGTTCACAGGCAGGGATTGCGCCTTCTTTATCATCACATCACCCGGAGCGATCAGGAGTAGTCCGTTCATATATGCCGACTGGTCACAGACATACGGCGGAGATCGTGCAGGAATTAGTTCCCTCCTTCACCACGTCTGACGTGGCTTCGGAGGGCAAGCGGGATGATATACAACTTGATGTGGCAATATCAGCTACTGCTTTGGATATGGTTCGTGGTTTGCTTGTTACGATTCACACAACTCCAAAGAAAGGTCTTACTGAAAAAGATCTTTGGAAAGCATATAGAGCAGAATATGGCAACGAACCTTTCATTCGAATCGTCAAAGAACGACAGGGATTGTACCGCTATCCAGAACCTAAGATTTTACAAGGGACAAATTACTGCGACATCGGTTTTGAACTTGATTCAAGATCAAATCGTTTAGTGGTCATCGGCGCGATTGATAATTTGGTAAAAGGTACTGCAGGACAGGCAGTGCAGGCAATGAATATTATGTGTGGACTTGAAGAAACGACAGCGTTAACATTTGCTGGACTCCATCCAATCTAACTATAGCATACTCACCTTTCAACTTTAAAGGTGTTATCGACACTACGCTTCGCGACGGACAACAGTCTCCCCTTTTGTTTGATACTTATACCTATCGATTTACACTTGAAGATAAAATGATGATTCTGAAGGGAATGATTGAGCTTGGAGTGAAGAGTATTGAGTTTTTTTCACCAGTTGTTAATGGTAATGAAAAAGATGATTTCTTGGAGCTTAAGGAGTACGCACGAACATTGAATCCAAGTGTTCGCCTGCTCGCCCATTGCCGCTGTCATCCTGATGATATCGAACAAGCCATTTCAGCCGGATTTGATGGGTTAAATTTGTTTTTAGGAGTTTCAGAGTATTCGCAAAATTTCAGTCATGGGATGACGATGACGGAGATTATCAGAAGGTCAAGAAGTCTCATCAAATCTTTGCGCAAAAATAATCCTGCAATGTATATTCGCTTCAGCGGCGAAGATTGCTTCAGGACGAAACTTACTGATGTTTATAAAGTGTATGATGAGGTTGGTGAATATGTTGACACTTTCGGAATGCCCGATACTGTCGGGATAGCAACACCGGAACTCGTTCGCAAACGCGTGCGTGCTCTAAAAAAACGATATCCAACAGTTGACTTAGAATGTCATTTTCATAATGATCGTGGTTTATCAGTTATTAATGCAGTTACAGCAATACAAAGCGGAGCGTCATATATAGACACTTCAGTCTGGGGTATGGCGGAGAGGTCAGGGATTACGTCGGTCACCGCCCTACTTTTCAATTTATATCAAGATCATCCCGAGCTTTGTGAAAGCTTCAATCTTGAAGTTTGCTATCCTCTGAATGTGTTGATGGGGTCTATTTTGAAATATCATGTGCCGTACAACGAACCGGTTTCAGTAACTAATCGGACACATACGGCTGGTGTTCACCAGAAAGCAGTGTTGAATAATAAAATTGTTTATGAGGCAATGGATCTGCGTAAGTTTGGAGTTACGAAAAATCAGCTTCTTCTTGGGCCTTTGAGTGGATGGAATCTTATCTCTTATTTTCTAAGAGAGTTTAAGAATTATGATATTTCCAAGGATCAAGCCAGAGAGATCACCAAGCTTTTTAAAAAACAGATTGGAAGGATAGGAAGAAAGCAGAATCCGGAGTATATACTTGACGAGATATTAGAAAATTATATGTTGAAGAAATTTCCAGTTGAACCTCAAGTTATAAACGGAAGAATAGAACATTTGAGTTAAGGATTATGTTGATTATCAAAATTGGTGGAGGAAAAAATATTAATTTCGATAATATAGCCGCTGATCTTGCTTCGCTTGTTAAAGCAGGCAGCAAGATTATCCTCATCCATGGTGCGAGTGAAAAGAGAGATGAGATCGCGCAGAGATTGGGAATACCTACGAAAACAATAATGTCTCCATCAGGTATAAGCAGTGTGTTGACGGATAGTGATGCGATCGACGTTTTTCTCATGGCATACTGCGGAGTCGTGAACAAAAGGCTCGTTGAGAAGTTATTTGCTCACAATATCAATGCCGTTGGTTTAAGCGGCGTGGACGGCAGACTGTGGCAGGCAAAAAGAAAAGGAGCAATCATGATTAAGGAAAAAAATAAAGTCAAGTTACTAAAAGGAAATCTGACCGGACGAGTTGAGAAGATAAATGATCATCTATTGAAATTGCTGATAAACAGTGATTATTTGCCGGTTATTTCGGCACCGGCGATCAGCCATGAAAACGAGATTGTAAACACGGACAACGATTTTGCGACAGCCGTGATGGCTGGTGCGCTTGGTGTTTTTGAGATCGTGTACCTTTTCGAAGCCCCTGGATTGCTCAAGGATTTTAAAGATAAAAAGAGTGTAATTTCACAGATTAACAGAAATGAGCTTGACGATATGATGGAGTTTGCCGAAGGACGGATGAAAAAAAAATTAATTGGTGTAAAAAAGGCGTTTGAAGTTGGCGTAAAGAAAGTATATTTTGGAGATGGAAGAGTGGAAAATCCTATTACAAATGCATTAAAAGGAAAAGGTACGATTATTAGTTAATGATTTATGAAAAACTATTTATTTTTGCAACAACAATTTGTCGTCAACACTTATGTAAATCGGGGTCTTAATCTGGTCCGCGGTGAAGGCATGTATTTATATGACGAAAAAGGAAATAAATACTTGGATTTAATGAGCAATTATGGCGTGAACATTTTTGGTCATAATAATCCAAATATCACAAAATCGTTGATTGAGCAGTTCAGTAGATTACCAGTGCTGCATGGGAGCTTTGCAAATGACATGCGTGCAGAAAGCGCATTTCAGTTGGTTAAAAAGTGTGGCGGTGGATTATCACAAGTATATTTTTCAAACTCCGGCGCGGAAGCGGTGGAAGCGGCGCTAAAGTTTGCGGTTTTGGCTACCGGTAAGAAAAAATTTATAGCGTGTAAACACTCGTATCACGGCAAAACGCTTGGGGCGTTGTCTGCTACACATGGAGATAAATATAAAAAGATGTTCTCGCCTTTGCTGTGGAACTTCAAATTTATTGAACATGGTGAGATTGAAGCTCTCGAAAAAAATATTTCAAAAGATGTTGCTGCTTTTATCGTTGAACCGATCCAAGGTGAAGGCGGCATCTTTACTCCACCAATAAATTATCTGCGAAAAGTGCGGAAAGTTTGTGATAAGCATGGAATTCTTTTGATACTTGACGAAATCCAAACAGGTTGCGGTCGGACAGGAACATTCCTTGCTTCCCAGTCGTCGGAGGTCGATTATGACATTGTTTGTTTGGGAAAAGGACTAGCAGGTGGCATTCCAGTTGGCGCGACACTTGTTTCCAAAAAAATCGCTACTCAAATACCAAAACAGATTCATACGTCGACATTTGGCGGCAATCCTCTAGCTGCTTCCGGCATCATCGCAACACTAGAGTTTTTAAATGAAAACACATTAAACCATGTGAAAAAAATCGGCAGTTATTTTATAGATCAATTAAGAACTATTCAATCAGATCAAATAGTTGAAGTTCGCGGTGCAGGACTGATGATCGGGCTTGCTGTGAAAGATAGAAACTCATTATTAAAAGAATTGCAAAAAAATCATATTCTTGCGATACCCGCGGGTGACGATGTGGTACGTTTTCTGCCACCGTTTATCGTCGAAAAAAAACATGTTGATGAAGTTATAAAAGTTTTAAAAAGAGTTATCTAATGTCATCCTGAACTTGATTCAGGATCTCTGGGATTCCGAAACGAGTTCGGAATGACGAATATCTATTATGTGTCGATTTTTACTTGCCGAATCGGAAAGACCATTTAACCCGGAAAATTTGATCTCAAAGTTTGCTACTATGGCCAAATCCAGTCATGCCTATGACGGCGACTGGCAGGGTGATGGGTGTGGAGTTGCCTGGCTTGAAGACGGGATATGGCGAGTAAGAACATCTGTTTTGCCCT
>MFZZ01000046.1:0-3182 GCA_001789555.1 Candidatus Roizmanbacteria bacterium RIFCSPHIGHO2_12_FULL_38_13 | reverse complement strand
GGAGCAGTTTGTAGATTTGCCGGCCACAAATCATGTGGTGATGCACGCCCGCAGTGCCTCTTTTCCTCAAGACAAAGGGATAGTCGCCTACAATCAGCCCTATGTCAACGGAAGATATGCTTTTGTTTTTAATGGCTTGTTAAAGGGGGTCAATCTCCCGTTTCGCGTTGAGGGCAGGATCGGCGCTCAAAAGATATGGTCATTACTTCAAAAATTTTTGGCAGATAATCCTCCTCGAGAATCACTGGAAATAACCGTTGATCTGTTAAATGAACATTCTCGCGAGATTCAGGCACTCAATATAGGTCTTTGTGATGAGGAAAATATTTACTATTACTCACAATACGGTGAGCATCCGGATTACTATAATCTACGAATTCAAAGATCAAAGGATGTGAATATTGTATGTTCCGAGGATTTGGAGTGTATGAGTTTTGAGAAAGTGGAGACAGGGAAGGTGTGTGTTTTGTAGTTTGATGTGGCAATGCTTTTGATATAATTGTATTTTATAGTACGCGGGATTAGTTGATCGGTTCAACATCTGCTTTCCAAGCAGAAAAGAGGGGTTCGACTCCCCTATCCCGCTCATAAAGTGTAAAAAATTGCATAAATGCACAGTAAAGATATGTTTAGAAAGTTTTTAAAACTCAAGTTGTGGCAAAAGGCACTACTTGTAGTGATTTTTTCGTTTGTTGTCTTTGTCGCATGGTTTATATACGCGATCGTCACTGACGAACCTCCTCATTTCTTTCCGTTAAATAATTCTCAAGGAAAATATACTATCACTAAAAATTGTCCAAATGGTCAAGGTTGGAGAGAACAATTTAGTGGACAAGGATATGCTTATTGTGTCGAATACAAAGGGGCTGATGTTTTTATGAATGATGAAAGTGGTAATACAAATTTTTTTAGAATAACTGTTGGAAAAAGTGCGATCGATTTAGAGCCACTAATTGGAAAAGAAGTTAAATCAATCGAAGGGAAATATGTAGGTTCTAGAAAACAATGCATTCAAGATAAATGTGTTGATATTGGAGGACCTTATGTTGTATTAGATGTTAACAGCTTTGAGTTGGTTGATGAATGATTTGATGTTAAGATGCCTATAAAATTTGCTAATGAATACTTCACTTCTAATTGATTCTCTCACCAAAACTTTTTCAAAAAATTCTTTAGTTAAAGGTTTAGTCCTCGTTGGATCACAGGTTGAAGGTTTCAAATATCAAGCTTCCAAATATTCTGATATGGAGATATATATCATTGTCGACGATGCAAATGTCGGGAAAATCGAAAAACAACTGCCAAGTTTAGTTGATTCATTAGGTACGGTCATTTTTTCATATAAAAATCAATGGTCGGGTTTCTCCACTGTTTTTGATGATCTTTTTAGGCTGGAGCTTCCTGTCATAAAAATTTCTGATCTCGATATTATCTTCTCTAGACCAAAGGCGCAAAGCGTCAAGGTTCTTTTCGATAAAACCGAAGGTAAGTTGTGGGAAGCCCTCGACAATCGGCCAGACAATATTGATAAAGAAAAATTGTTTCAAGAGATAACAAAAGATTTCTGGTACATGATGATATTGGGTGTTCAATATTACAAAAAAGGTGAAATCTGGAATGCCCGAAGTGTTTTACAAACGCTACAAACTTCGCTAATTAAACTCTTTGAAATATTGAATGATTTCGAAGCACTTCTTCTTGAAACCAACAAAAGAGTGGAACAGTTTCTGAAAGAAGATCAGATTACATTATTAAAGCAGGTAAGCCCGTCTTATGATGAAAAAGCGATCAAAAAGTCGTTGAAAAGGATGATTGAGATATTTTCTGAAACTTCAGAGAAGATCAAAAAGAAATATGGGTTTGAGTATGCAAAAGGTATTGAACAGGATGTTAGAATGAGATTGATGAAATTATTTCCTTGAAAATGTGGAGACTTCAATTATATTTCAGAATTTGATACTAAAATATATGCCTCATGTACAAGGTTCCCATTTATTTTCTCCTCTTCACTGATAATTGCACCTTCTTTATATTTAAGTAGTTCTCCTACAATGTGTTCATTTTTGGCAAAAATACCTAATCTTGCAATATTATTCATTTCTTCAGGTGTAAAATTTCGAATTAAAACATCTCTCACATAACTAAATGTGTCATCTTTAATCCAAGGTGCAGATAATATTATTGTCCATTTATCGGTAAATTCATCCATTTTCAAGATAGCAAATAAGTTCATCGCACCCTTTTCCTTATTTATTTTTTTCACGACGGCTCTAAATTTATCTACCATTTTCTTCTCCTTTTAATAATTGTTATTATTCCATATTGAGGTTCTGTAAGATTATTATATAGCCTTTTTACTTTAGTCGCATCCCAAATAGTCTTAGCATCATATCGCATGCTTGGCCAATCACCTGGATATTCTATTGTAAAGTCTGACCAGTTTTTCCAAGCTTGAGACGGTCCTCTTGAACTAAAAGTCGATTCTAAACCAGATACAATTAATAATTGTTCAAACCTATGAGTCATAAAATACGAATCAATGTTTTTATATTTTGTATTTACAGGATATGCTAGAAGGTCTAAAGTTTTACATGTTACTGCTTTAAGAGCACATTCTAAAGCATAAGCTAACATGTATGCTGCGCCATGCCAGTCTTTACTATCCATTAGTATTTTTACACTTTTGAGTCTAGCTTTTGATATATCTCTTAGATCGGAGCCATTAGCCATAGCTGAATTATAGCATTAATTAGTTGATATGTTATGTATATACTTATAATATCTGTATTTTTTTACTTGGCGAAAAATACTGCATTTTTGAAGAAGAATTTGAAGTGAATCAGCTGTTTCTGACCAAAAATAAAACGATATTTTCATATCACATTTTGAAAATAAATTGATACTCTTATTGAGAATAACAATATGATTAAACCGAAAATAATAGTACTTTCGGCATTAGCCGCACTCCCTTTTTTAATCACTGTTCTTGAAAGGTTTGTTATCAGACCGACCGTATCTATTTTCCCGCTCTCTGAAAGATCGATTTATCTTTCCTGAGTTTCCCATTTAGTGCGGTTTGTTAAAACTATTTGTATTTGTCTTCTGTCATTCCCTCCCCCGATCGGAGTCGAGGGCAGGCTCCGGAGGGAATCCAGACGAAATATTCCTTATAAAATGTCTTT
>MFZZ01000045.1:11526-16171 GCA_001789555.1 Candidatus Roizmanbacteria bacterium RIFCSPHIGHO2_12_FULL_38_13 | reverse complement strand
TAAGTGCAAAAACTTATCCTACCTTTTCCCAACCTTAGGGGTATGACATTTTCACGTGGTTAACTATGACATTATCATATGGGTGTAATACCCGATCGGGTCGGGGATGACACACAATAATAATTGATATATTATGATAGAGTTTTGTCAAAGAGCGTGAACTCTTACGTCTTGTTTATTTCTATAAATCCAATGATTTAAGGTAAGCACGGAATTCACCGTTGATTTCTTTGTGATGGATAGCGATATCAACAACAGTTTTCATGTACTCGAGTTTGTTGCCGGTGTCATAGTATTTACCGTTCTTTATTTCTATTGCATAGACAGGATGATCTTTGGCAAGGATGTCTATCGCCTCCGGTAAATAAAATTCTCCGCCGCGGCCCGGCTTCTGGGTTTTCAAAACTGGAAAAATGTCCGGTGTTAAAACATATCCTGAAACAATTGCAAGTTTCGATGGAGCGTTACCAATACCAGGTTTTTCTATAAGCCGGTTTACTTTCCAAACGCCGTTTCCAAGATCAACTCCATCGACAAAAGCATATCTTTCTGTGTCGCTTGGATTGTCGGTCATTATTCCACACAAGATTGTTGCTTCGTATTTGTTGTATGCCGCTATTAGTTGCTCTGCTCTTGACGGAGTTGCCAACACAAAGTCATCGCCCCAAAGCACCAGAAATGGCTCCTGATTAATTACATGTTCAACTGACTTGATTGGAGTCGCGTTGCCATATGGGCCTTTTTGTCTGATGTAGATAAAGTTTGCAAAATCTGCAATTCTACGCAGTTCGCTAATTTTATCACTTTTTCCCCATTCTTCGAGCCTTTTTTCAAGCTCATATGGATAATCAAAATGATCTTCAATGGCACGCTTGTGCCATCCGGTCACAAGGACAATGTCTTGAAGTCCGGCAGAAACAGCTTCCTCAACAACATATTGTATTACAGGTTTATCAACGATAGGTAGCATCTCTTTAGGCATCGCTTTTGTCTGCGGTAGAAATCTTGTCCCAAATCCGGCTGCCGGAATAACTGCTTTTGTGATTTTCATAAAATAGTCTTGTCTATAAAGTTCTTAAAGTCATAAAGTACTTTCGACTTTATAGACTAATTAATAATTTCACTCAAATTGCACCGTTATACTTCGTTGTAGTTTGGTATTATCTACTAAAGCCTCAATTTTTGCAACCCCAGGTGTTTGGGAAGTGAGATGGAAAACGGCACTGCCTTTGCTGTCAGTAGTCAATAATCCTTCCTGAACTGAACCGATTGAAGATTGGATACTTACCTCGTGTCCTTGCAAACCCCGGCCTTCATTGTCGCGTAAAAAAATAGTGATTTCCGACTTAGTCTTACCGTCTGCTGGTAACTCCAACGGCCAGGCAAAAATTAGTGAATTTTGTGTTGAAGGAGGATTTATGCCGGATGCCCGGATAAATTTGGAAATAGGTTCGCTGAAAAATACAAATCCCATAAAAACTGCAAAAGCCGCGACAACTACTATTGTAAGTCCGAGCAATTTGTTATCCATAAACTAGCACAGGAATTTTTTTACAGTATTTTACGCGTTTTGAGGATCTCTATGATTTTATTATGTATGATTTCCTTTGTCAGTATTATACCATTTTCAAAACAAGAAATGGTTTCCCAATTGGATTTTGATTGTGCAAATTTTTGATAAAGCTCTCCGGTTTTTTTTTGATGGAGTGCGTTGGACTCCTGGATGTCTTTTTTTCCATTTAAATAATGTCGTTCGTATTTTTTCTTTGTTAACTCAATAGCTTGTTGCCATGGGACGTGAAGGTATATTACCAGGTCTTCGCGAGGTATTTTATTTACTTCAAACTCCAGTTGTTCAACCCAGTTCAAAAACGATTCTCGTTCTGCATCATTCTCAAGTTTAGAACCCTGATGAGCCATATTTGAAGAAGCGTACCTATTTAAAATAACCAGGCGTCCTTCACCAAGATTTTTTTCGATTGTTTTACTCATTGCTGCCCTGTCAAAACTAAACGGCAACGAGGCTAAATAAGGCGAGACCTTATCAATACTGCCAAGTTCACCTCTCAAGAATTTGGCAATAAGTTGGCCAAAAAAAGAGGGGTAGTTTGGGAAATCGAAATATGCATGAGAAATATTTTGATCGGTACAGTATTTTAATAAAAGTTGTGTTTGGGTAGTCTTACCGGATCCGTCTCCTCCCTCAAACACAATGAGCTTGCCACGATTTTGTTTTTGCTCCATGAAGAATATGATACTATATGGTGTACATAGATTACAATGGCACATATACCTTATCAACAAGTATAAACTCGACGTCATGCTGAACTAGTTTCAGCATCTTTAAAGCTTTATGAGATCCCGAAACAAGTTCGGGATGACGAGATCTACTTGTTTAGATGACACAAGTGCCATTACAATACTCGAAATACATGCAACGTTACAAGCTGGTGATTTTCGATTTCGATGGAACAATCGCTTCTTCCTTACCTTCGTATATTAAGATTTACAATCTAGTCGCGACAAAGCACAATCTACAAAAAATTAAAAAAAAAGACATTCCCAGACTGCGAGGTTTGTCTCCAAAAGAGGTAATCGCACAGCTTAAAGTCCACTTTTTGCAACTTCCAATGCTTTTTTTTGAAGGAAGAAATCTTATGAAAAAGTTTGAAAACGAAATCCTTCCGATTAAAGGAATAAAGAATGTTTTGAAAAATTTGAGTAAAAATAACAAACTAATTGTACTTACTTCAAACACAAAAAAGTTTGTCGAAAATTTTTTTATACAACATAAAATTGATTATTTTTCCGAAATCTGGAGCGAGCTAAATATTTTTGGTAAGGATCGAGCCCTGAAAAAAATACTGAAAAAACACGCTTTGAAGCCACAGCAAGTGTTGTATATAGCAGATGAAGTTCGGGATATTATTGCCTGTAAAAAGGTAGGTATTGCAGTTGCCAGCGTCACCTGGGGTTTTAACTCAAGAAAGATTTTGAAAAAAGAGTCGCCTAATTACATTATCAACAGTCCGGAAAAACTGGTAAGTTTACTCAAATAGTAAAAGATTGACCCGGCGTCAAATGTCCCTCCAGGATCATTTTGGCAATCTTGTCCTCGATTTCAGCTCGCAAAATCCTTTCAAGATTTCGTGCACCAAATTCGATATTGTATTTGCCTGCAATAATGGATTTTAACGATTCGTCCATAATGGTAACGTTTACCTGATAGGTTTTCTTCAGTTCATCAGCTATTGTTGCTGCCAGACGTCTGGCAATGTTCATGGCATTTTCATCCTCAATAGGTTTATAGACAATTACACCATCAAACCTGTTTAAAAATTCCGGCAGAAAATAGCCTTTCTGTACGAGATGATTGATAAGGTCACTGCTTGATTTCAATATATCATTTGACAATGACTGCTTAACCAGCATTTGGTGTATCTCTGACGCGCCTGCATTACTTGTGGCAACTATTATTAAATTTTTACAATCAACTCGAGTACCATATCCATCTGTAAAATAACCCTCATCCAGAATCGTGAGAAAGATATTCAACAGGTCTTTGTTGGCTTTCTCGATCTCGTCGATAAGTAAAACACCATAGGCTTTCTCACGGATCGCATTAGTTAACAGCCCAGGATTTAAGGTTTCAATCGAGCCGATAAGCTTTGGGATTTCTTCCTTTGTCTGATAAAGAGACATATCGAAACGGATTAAGGCATCTTGTGATCCGAAAAAAACCTCGACAATGGTTTTTGCGGTTTCGGTTTTACCAACACCGGTCGGACCCAAAAATAAAAAAGTACCAATCGGTTTTTTCCTTTTCCCGATAAGTAAAAATGACCTTCGGAGTGTCGCCGATACCAATTTGATCGCTTCATCTTGACCAATTATCTTTGATGAAATAAGAGACTCAAGATGTAAAAGTTTCTGTTTGATTTGATCGGAAAGGGTTGTTGGCACATGAGTTCGATTTGTTATGACAATATCGACGACACCTGGGGTAATCACATATTTTGAGTGAGACTCGAGTGTGTAAGTGCAGACCCAATCAAGTAGCTGTAATGACTTTTCGGGAAAGGGTATTGTATTTATATAGTAATTACTTTTTTCTATTATTGCGAGTACCGTTTCGTAAGGAATTGTCAGTTTATATTTTTTTTCAAACTCGATAACTTTATCAAGTATTATCAAGAGTGCAGTTCCTTTTGAAACCTCCTCGACATCGATTTTGGCAAACTTGTCTCTGATACTTTCGATATGAAATAAGTACTTTTCATACATAAAAGGAGTTGTTATAGTGATAAATTGAATATGTTGGCTGGCGGCGTATTTTTCAATGGACGCTGAAAGATCTATGTGGCCTTCTGTTTTTGAAATATAGCGTTCAATATTATCTATAAAAATCACCACATTTTTGGCGCTTTGAGCCTCCTGCATCAATTCTTCGAAAAATTCCTCGCGTTTTATATCGTCGGTATATTTGTTGAGAATTTTCTCCATATTGAATCTCAACAATCTTTTATACGCAAGCTGTGAATTGGTGCGACCTTCGTACATTTTTCTGGCAAACGCATCAAGTATAGTGTGTTTACCAATACCTTCGGTTCCGACGATGACCACATTGGCTTCCTCTGTCTGTGAA
>MFZZ01000045.1:0-11518 GCA_001789555.1 Candidatus Roizmanbacteria bacterium RIFCSPHIGHO2_12_FULL_38_13 | reverse complement strand
TTCGATAAGCGCAGACTCTTTCTCGCGACCAAAAATGTGGCTCCGGATTTTTAGCTGATATGATGTGCTTGTGAGATCTTCGACATAATCATCAAGAAGCGGTGTGTAGCCCATAGCCCAGTCGCGAGCAAGTGGGGGCACGCTGAAAAGATTTTTTAACTTCCACCAGGGACGCTTTACGACATAGGACTGATAATAAAATTCAAACCAGTTCAAAACAGACTGTTTGTTGGTCTCTGCAAGCATATGTTTACTAAGAAACTCTTTTTCCAATTCAGCCTTTATTTGTCTCTCATCCTTTGAAAAAGAGTCCATAAGCAATATGATCGGTATTAACAGTAAAAAAATCAAAAAAATAAACGGCAATAACATCAGGTACACCGCCTGAACAAGCAGATAAAAAAACACAATAGAAAGCCGCATTATAAAACCTATTGTTCTTGATACCAGGTTGAAACTAAAAACATTAAAATACTCGTTTAAAGAAAATGCCCGTGATTTCTTCTTAACCGTCAGGTTTTTCCAAGGAAGAAAAAGAGTTTTTAAAAGAGTTGAAACCGAAAAAAAATATGGTAAAAAAATAAAAAAATTTCCACTAGCCTCCAGAAAATCGTGAAACAATGCCGACTTATTGTCTTTTGTATCCATTTCTTTCATTATAGAAAGGATGTTTTTAAAATACTAGAGCTACAAATATGAGATCCAATTTATACTGTTAGGACAATATATAAAACTGACTATTGACATACAAATTTTATTAATTTACGATGAGATTAGAAGTTATAAATTTTAAATATTTTTAAAGGAGTTGATGTCTATGCCAGCAAAAAAGAAAGCAAAAAGACGAACAACAAAAAAAGCTACAAAGAAACGAACAACTACAAAAAGAAAAACGACTAAAAGAAAGAAGAAATAAATTTATTTCAACTTGAATTTCTAAATACCCCGTTTGTTGACCGGTTCTTCAAAGCGGGGTATTTTTTATGCAAACTTTAATATATCCTCTTTCTTTAAAACCTGAGATGAAGAACAATTCTTAAGTAATGCCCGACTAACATAGTTCTCAAATCCAACATAAACGACTTTTTTTCTTTCATGTCTTACAATTTTAATTGCCGGAAGTAAATCAGTGTCAGACGAAATTAGATAACAAGTATCATACTCATTTTTCAATGCTCCATAGATCATATCCGCAGCAATCTGAACGTCGACTCCTTTTTCATGAAAAACCCCATCGGATTTAAGAAGAAAACCTAATTTAATTTGAACTCCTTGTTTCCGTAAGTTAGAGAAAAGTGATTGTTGATTAGCATAGAGTCTTTCAGATTTTTTGTTTTTATGATATTTTTTTACTTCACCTACATAGTAGGTAATTCTATGAGTTTTGTTTTTTTCTAGAAAAGTGGCAAGGTCACAATAGCTATATCTAGTAAGGTGGATTTCTGGAGCAATCCTCTTGACTTTATTGTAGAAATTACTTCCATCAAATTGAATAATTATTCTTTTCATTCAATGATTATAGTGCAATTTATGTAGTTATACAACAAAAACCCCCGGGTCGAAATGAACCGGGGGGGATTAGCAAGTTGATTGTACTTATTTTTAAGAAGTACATGTTTAATATACCACGCTATTAAAATAAAATCAAGTTCGCTAGAAGGAAGGTAAGAGCTCACAAGTTTTGACAAAACTATATCAAATTAACACATCCTGTCATTCCCTCATTCCCGTGGAAACGGGAATCTATATAATGTAGCCTTTTGAATCAGCGCAACTCTGGATTCCTGCTTTCGCAGGAATGACATTTTTGTGTCAAGAAGCGTGAATAGTCACAAAAGGAAAAATATTCAATTTTTTTTGTGGGGGAACTCAACGGGACTCGAACCTGTGACTTCTTCGACCTGACCGCGCTCCGTCGCTAAAGCTATGGCGCGTCAGCGACCGTACTTAGTGGAACCGAGAGGATTTGAACCTCTGACCTTTCGGATGTAAACCGAGCGCTCTACCAACTGAGCTACGGTTCCGTACTAAGGCAGGCGCGGTGTAAACGAAGCGCTCTACCAACTGAACCACGGGTTCAAAATAGACTTCGGACGTTAATGTCAGACATCAGAAATAGTCTGAAAACTGAAGTCTGATTACCGACGTCTAAAATGGTGGGCTGCCCAGGAATCGAACCTGGCACCTCTTTCCTACCTGCCCGCCGCGCTTATCGTGCGCACGG
The DNA here is from genome assembly GCA_001789555.1 of Candidatus Roizmanbacteria bacterium RIFCSPHIGHO2_12_FULL_38_13. Classification (GTDB taxonomy): domain Bacteria; phylum Patescibacteriota; class Microgenomatia; order UBA1406; family GWC2-37-13; genus CAYNLS01. Next base: position 9,294 of record MFZZ01000045.1, on the reverse strand, counting down.
ATGGAATTGAACCATCGACCTCCTTCTTATCAGGAAGGCGTTCTACCACTGAACCACGTGCGCTGTGCGCTTTGGCAGGCGGGTTAGAAAAGCGTTCTACCAATGAACCAGCAGCCCAAGTACTTCGAGCCAATCATACTTCATTTCTTCACCTATTTACTTATTTTTATGAGTATAATATACATATCTGATACGGATAGGTTTTCTTGACAAATAATTATAGCATAGATTTATAGCGGAATTGTAAAAATCAATTTATGTTTTTACATAGCATTTTAATCTTTTTTCAGTTATAAATAAAGTTATGATCTATTTTTCTGAAATTCTGCATAAAAGTATATATACTGATCAGAATTCATATTTAGGAAGGTTAAAGGATCTTATTTTTGTCGTCAAGGATAGGCCGTATATCACAAAAATGGTAGTTGGACGGGAAAAAGAAGTTGTTTATCCACTTTCTTCTTTAAAAAGTATTAATGGAAAGCTGATTGTTTCTTCGGATGTTCAATCAACTCATCTTGACGAAAACGAACTTTATATTTCAAAAAATCTTCTTGATCAGCAGATTATCGATCTGGCCGAGAACAAGGTAGTTCGAGTCAACGACGTTATCCTTCAAAACAAGCCCGAGTGGTATTTATCGGGAATAGACATAAGTTTTTATGGAATACTTCGATGGTTTGGACTTGAAAAGTCTATTGTCTCGATCATGAAGCTTATTTCTCTTGCACCTGTGCCCGAAGTCCTTTCATGGGTAGACATTCAACCACTTGAGCTTGCGCGCGGCAGAATAAAACTGAAACTCGAACAAGAAAGGTTGAAAAAGCTTCGACCCGAAGATTTGGCAGATTATCTTGAGCTTACAAATACCGAAAGCATCAAAAAAATATTAAACACCATGGACCAACAGTCTGCGGCAATGGTTATCAAAAACTTAAACATCAACTATCAGACAGAATTGTTTAATATATTTTCAAGCGAAAAGGCAGCTTCGGTGGTGTCACTTATCGAGCCTGACGACGCCGCAGATATTCTTTTTACACTTGATAAACAAAAAAGACTTGAAATACTTTCGTTTTTAAGTATCGAGGATCGTCTCGAGTTAGAACAGCTTTTGAATTTCGCCCATACACCGATCGGCGAACATATTACTACCGAATTTTTTACCGCATTCCCTAATGATACGATCAAAGAAGTAATGCGAGAAATTAAAAATAAAACTTCAAACTTTGAGCATTTGAACTATGTTTATGTTTTGAATCAAAACAAGCAGCTCGTTGGAGTTTGCAACATGCACGAATTGTTACTTAATGATGAAGATACTCCTTTATACAAATTCATGATTACCAATTTGGTTGCAATAAACCTAACTACTCCTGAAGAAATCGCAATCAGCAAAATGCTAAAGTATAAGCTTTATGGTCTACCGGTGATTGATCGGGAAAAACATTTGTTAGGAATGATTACACTAGATAGTATTACCGGATTTTTACTTGAGCATTTTTCCTAAACTATTTGTATGCGATTTTTTTATTATAGTGTAAGAAGAAATTTATTTCTCTTTTTGGCTGTGTTTGGTCCGGCGACGATTACCGCTATCTCCGACAACGATGCCGCCGGAGTTGCCACCTATTCACTCGCTGGTGCCAAGTTCGGTTACTCAATCTTGTTTGTGCTTTTTTTTGTGACAATACTTCTTGCAATCACTCAAGAAATGGGTGTACGTATAGCCGTCGTTACTAAAAAAGGACTTGGCGATCTCATCCGAGAACGTTATGGTTTGCGAATTGCTGTTTTTGTTTTTTTGATCCTCCTTATCGCCAACATGGGTTCAATCGTTGCCAACTTTGCCGCACTTAAAGCAACTAGCCATATGTTCAATTTACCGACAATTCCTTTCTTGATTTCAATTGTTGTTTTATCATTTTTTTTCATTACCAAAGGCAACTATGCTGTAAACCAAAAAATTTTTTTGATTGGGGTTTTATTATATTTTGCCTATATTTTTTCGGCTCTAAGGGCAAAACCGGATTGGGGAGCTGCTTTTACCAACCTTATAATTCCCAAAGATCTCCATTTTTCTCGTGATTATGTATTTGCGTCCATAGCTGTTTTGGGCACAACTATAACTCCTTGGGGACAGTTTTTTATTCAGAGTTATGTTAATGATAAGAAGATCAGTCTTAAATCTTTAAAGCTAGCTCAAATCGAAACATATTTTGGTGCCTTTTTAACTGATTTTTTTTCTTTTTTTATGATCGTCGCTACGGCAGCAACTTTGTTCATCCACAAAATTCCGCTTGTTTCGGGAGAGACGGCGGCTATGGCGATACGACCTTTTGCTGGTGAGTTTGCCGGGACTTTGTTTGGTCTTGGGCTATTAAATGCCGGCATAATGGGCGTCATCATTATTTCACTATCGACTGCATATGCTTTTTCAGAGTTTTTTGGATATGAAGGCAGTTTGGATTCACCGTTTGATCGCGGAAAATTGTTTTACGGAATATTTTTGTTTCAGATGATTTTAGCAATGAGTATCGTGATGTTACCGAGTGTTTCGCTTTTTCAAATAGTTTTTTACACCCAGTCTTTGAACACTATACTGTTGCCGATCATACTTTTTTTTCTAATTAGAATTGCAAACCTGAAGCACGTCATGGGAGAATATACCAACTCAAAAATATACAATTTTTTCTCAATTTTTTCTGTAATACTTATTATTTCGGCAACAATATTTACCTTTGTTAGTGCTTTTTTTTGATTTGAATTTTTTTGTCCTGACAATAAAAATGACCAATTCATCATGGATTTCGGTTTAAAAATGTTGTATCATATTACTTTCTAACAGTTCTTAGTTGTATTTTTATGTTTGTAGCAATTATAAACGACTGTCGGGATGCAGATGAAATGGGTAGGCAGACTATCCGTGCATCGGTATTATTCCCGGGAACCAATATTAATTTTTTGGGTGTAGGCAACTTCAATGAGATCGAAGCTGCGGGTTTGCTCGTCGACTCAATCGATGCGGCGATGGACAGCGATGGCGTCATCATGGTAAATGCGGCACCAAGACACGGATCTGGTAAGGATTGGGACAACGGTACTCCATTTGGATACTTTAAACTTAACAACATAATCGTCGTCTCAACTATAGCCGGAATGACTCTTTCATTAGTCAAAAAACTAGGCTGCATTGATAGGTTAAATCTTACCGATCTTTCAACCGTAATTGATCATTGTATTAATATTGGTAAGTTTGACAAAGATAGACGTGACAGAACGGTTTTTTCGCAATTTAGAAGTTTCGAATATATGCCTTTTTTGGCAAAATGGCTGCACGAAGGACAAGATATCCCTCATAAAGAAATGTCACTTGATGAGCTGTCAGATCCTCCGAAAACCATATGGTGGGTGGACAATTTTGGAAATGTAAAAACAACATTACTTCCAGAAGAAATTGACTTTGAGCCCGGAAAAAAGATTACCACAAAAGTAGGAGTATTTACCTGTTACAATAGATTAAAAGATGTGCCAAACGGTGACGCGGCGATCACGATAGGCAGTTCGGGATATAAAGATAAGAGGTTTATAGAGATTACAATAAACGGCAGAAGCGCGGCAAAGGAGTTCAATTTGCATTCGGGAATGGAACTTTTTTAATTATGAAAAAACTTATTATAGTTGCAGACTGGGGAGATGACGCTTTAGCAACTCAAGAGGTTCGGAGCGCTATTGAAGGTTTTCTGAAGTCTTCTCCCGCAAAAACTACACCAAACATAAATATAATCCCTTCTTCTCCATCCACCATTCATACATCATTTCTTATTGGGCAAACTGTCGAAATCGAAGAAAGATACGGAGAACCTCTTGATACAATTATTTTTCAAAATACCGATCCGATGTCAGAACACACCGAGGAATCAGGCGGAGTCGGATCGCAGCTTCTTATCTTGAGATTAAAGTCAGGTATATATGTTATTGGACCAAATGCAGGTTATGTGTTCTCATTTGTTAGACCAAAAATCGAAGAGGCATTTTATTATCCGCGACTTGAGATGTCTGGTCAATTCAGATCACGAGATGTTTTTGCAAAGGTTGCGGCTTATTTTATGGACGTTCTACAGGACGATCTTGACCTTGATGAAATCCATCCCAACCAAATCCCGCAACTTGACGGCTACTTTGTTGGACATATGGATAATTTCGGAAACATTAAAACTACAGTGCCCGAATCTGTACTGAAAGGCAAATACTCACTTGGAGATGAACTAAGTATCACGATTAACGGAGTTACTCAAAAGATGAAGTATGTCAAAAGTCTTTTTGACGGCGGGCCAAACAGTCTCATAATCTATCCTGGTTCGTCAGGTAAAATTGACGATCCTTATCTTGAAATAAGTGTCTGCACAGATTTTTCTGCCAAAAATCCAAAAACCGGGAAAGATTTATTTAACTCTCCAAGACCGGGGATGAAGATAGAAATTCAAATTTAATTCAAAAATCGGGTCGGGACAATCCGCCTTCGCAAAAGCTTCGGCGGATAATTTTTTTCTTAAGAAAAAAATTAGAAAGGAGGTGATCCATCCGCTCCTTCCAGAACGGATACCTTGTTACGACTTAACCCTCATCGCCATCATTACTCTCCCCCGCCATGGGCGGGGTTCAAATAGCGACGACTTTGTTGGCTTGACGGGCGGTGTGTGCAAGAGGCAAGAACGTATTCACCGCGGTATAGCTGACCCGCGATTACTACCAATTCCGCGTTCATGAAGTCGAATTGCAGACTTCAATCCCAACTGGGAGAAGTTTTATGAGATTTGCTTGCCGTTGCCGGCTTGCGAGACTCATTGTACTTCCCATTGTAACATGTGTGCAGCCCAGGGTATAAGGACCATGCTGACTTGACGTCTGCCCCTCCTTCCTCCTCCGAAAAATTCGAAGGCAGTCTCCTATGATACTTGTAACATAGGACGGGGGTTGCGTTCGTTGTCCCACTTAAGGGCACTCCTCACGGAACGAACTGACGACAGCCATGCAGCACCTGTATAACACTCTCGAAGACTCCTGACTTTCATCAGGATTGCAGTTATATGTCAAACCCTGGTGAGGTTCTTCGTTTCGTTTCGAATTGAGCCACATGTTCCACTGGTTGTGTGCCTCCCCGCCAATTCCTTTGAGTTTTAGCCTTGCAGCCGTACTCCCCAGGCGGTCTGCTTAACGGATTTCCTTCGCCACACTTTTCCTTAATAGAAAAATGCAGCTAGCAGACATTCGTTTAGGGCTAGGACTACGCAGGTCTCTAATCTGCTTCGCTCCCCTAGCTTTCGTGTCTCAGCGTCAGTTTTCTTCCAGTAAGCCGCCTTCGCCACTGGTGTTCCCGAGGGTATCAACGCATTTCACTACTCCTCCCTCAGTTCCGCTTACCCTAAAGAAAACTCTATTCAACAAGTATTTTTGCCACTTTCAAGGTTGAGCCTTGATCTTTAAGCAAAAACTTTGTAGAAAGCCTACACGACCCTTTATGCCCAGTAAAACCGGATAACGCTTGAAGCCCACGTATTACCGACGCTTCTGGCACGCAGTTAGCGGCTCCTTTCTAGTAGGGTACCGTCAATCCCGCCAAAGGCGGAACTTCTTCCCCTACCACAGTAGTTTACATACTTTCGTACTTATTCCTACACGCGGTGTCGCGCGGTCAGGCTTTCGCCCATTGCCGACTACTCCTGATTGCTGCCTCCCGTAGGAGTGGGGGCCGTGTCGCAGTCCCCCTCTGGCTGACCACCCTCATGAGGCCAGCTACCCGTCATCGGCTTGGTGGGCCGTTACCCCACCAACTACCTGATAGGCCGCAGGACCATCCCTTGGTGAGCAGTTAAGCTCTTTAATCCCGATATAATCGGGATACCATAAAGTATTACCCCACCTTTCGGTGAGCTATTCCTTGCCTAGGGGGAGGTTCCTACGTGTTACTCAGCCGTCTGCCGCTCTCCGACAGCCCCCTTGCGGGGATCGTCGGAGCGCTCGACTTGCATATCTCAGGCACACCGCCAGCGTTCATCCTGAGCCAGGATCAAACTCTTAAAATTGGTGTGCTAAGAGTCACAAAACTCTTAGACAAAAGAAATTTGTTAGGAAAATGCTCCCAGACTTCCACCAATTAGGTAAAGTCTGAGATTTCCCAACCCGATTTCCAAATTAAACTGTCTATATTGGCTATAAATAACCTAATTGTCAATGTGCGAGTGAGTTTCTATTCTAGAACAGGAGCCTTTGAAAGTCAAGCGAGACCTAATATAACAATAAGGTTGCAATAACTTACCGATTTTGTTATTAATAGTATTAATGAGTAAAAACAGATCGGGATTCACACTTGTTGAACTTATTGTGGTTATCATGGTGATAACAACTTTACTCACTTTGGGTATTACTTCATATACCACCGTCCAAAGAAATGCCAGAAATACTGAACGTAAAACCGATTTAAAAGATTTACAGGTTGCGCTTGAGGGATTTCGAGTTGAAAATGGCCTATATCCCGATACCTGTAATACAGCGGTAACATCCTGCGTTTTTGCCAGTTCACAATGGTGGAGTGGACTAGGTTGCAATTGGCTACCGAGAGCCGCTTGGATTCCAGGTCTCACACCTAATTATATTGAAAGATTACCTCTTGATCCTCGTCAGAACCAGGTCAACTCCCAAAGACCTATTAGCGGTTGTAATACCGACAGTACGCTGAACTGCTATATATACAGGTCCAATGGCTTCGATTACAAACTTAGTGCTATCTGTACTCCTGAAGGAACATTGAATGCTAATGATCCCTTCATTGATCCAGCACGTAGCACCATTGGTTGGGCGGTTTATACTCAAGGAGGAAGTGCGTGGTAAAAATCCTCATTAATTCCCAACAAGTTTAAACAAAGCTTGTGAGTCTTTATCAAGCTTCACGAGTCCCTGTATCGTCGCATTTGCGTAATTTTCAGCTACATAAGTATCGATTTTCAGTTCCTGAATAAAAAAATCGTTCACACCTTTTACCGCTGCCATATTACCTGTAAGTGCAATTCCGTTTTTAAAAACAGAGTCTGCTATTTCGGGTGGAGATAATTCAATCAGTTCTTTAGCCGCATCAACAATGTGATGAAACTGGCTCATCAGTGCTTCGCGAATATCAGAAGATTTAAGTTTGATAGTTTTTGGCAGCCCGGTTTCAAGTGATTTGCCACGGACATTGGTCGTGGTTTCATCTTTGGTAAAGTTCAATAATTTGATTTTCAAATTTTCACAGGTTGCCTCGCCAAGTACAATCCCATGTTTGAGATAAGTATAATTGCCGATTAGTTTGTTCATATTGTCTCCCGCCGTTTTCAAAGCTTTCTGTCCGACTATCCCTCCACCACTTATAATTGAAAGCTCTACTAGACCACCACCCATATCTATGACAAAATGCGGTTCATGTGAAAAAACATCAAATCCGCATCCTGCCGCCGTGGCAATGGCTCTTTCAATGACAAACACATCGGAGCAACCGGTTTTTTCAAGCGCTTCCTCGACAGCCTTTTTCTCGATTTCAGTTGCAATAGTCGGACTTGTGGATATTCCTTGAATCGGCGGTTTGATAAAACGGTACTGCGAAAGATACGGGTTTACCGATTTTTCCATCATGCGCGCAAGATAAGCAACCTGCGCATCAAAATCGTAAAGAATCCCGTTTACGATGGGGCGAATGATCTTGATAAAATCGGGAGTTTTGCCGACAATTGTTTTGGCTTCCGCTCCAAAAAAAATGTATTCTTTAATTCGTGAGTTATAACCAAGATATGTCGGTTCAACAAGAACAACCCCTTTATTTTTTATTGCAATACGAGTATTTGTAGTTCCCAAATCAAAGTAAATATGAAGCGGTGAAAAAAAGGGTAACCGAATTGAAGTAAACTTCTTTATAATTGATTTCATAATTTCTATGCAACTTCCGCGTTTTTCAATAAATATTCCAGAAGCAATTCGTGTTTGTTATTACGTTTTATTTTTCACGACTCCTCTACTTTTCTCTCTCAAAACTTCGGAAATCTTTGAATTCAATAAAATGATACTGATTTATCTTGTCACGATAGTCATCGCAACTCTTTATGGATTACAACTTGTTTTTAGTCAAAACAGAAAAATTTTTCTCAACAGGTTTTATATTTTATTAAGTCTTTTTTTAGTTAGTCAGATTCTTTCAACAATCTTTTCTATCGATGTCCATACTTCTTTTTTTGGTTATTACAGCCGCTGGAACGGCGGACTTATATCCATTATATCTTATCTTTTGTTGTTTTTTGTTTTTGTGCAGATTATGGAAAAAAAGCATATTGAAAAACTTTTGATTGTGTCTTTAATCGCCTCATGTTTAGTAATACTTTGGGGATTGCCGGGCAAACTGGGTGCCGATCCAACTTGCTTTGTGTATCTTCACAAGTTTACAAATAGCTGCTGGACTGAAAATTTTGACCCGGCGACTCGCATGTTTTCTACACTTGGACAGCCAAACTGGCTAGGCGCTTACATGGCCGCACATTTTTTTATCGGAGTATATTTTTTGTTAAAAAATCTTTTAGTGGATTCCCGCCTGCGCGGGAATGACTATAAGGCAATCATAAAGTATTTGATGAGAAGGATGATGAAACCTCATACTCTTAAATACGTTATATATCTCGCACTGATTATTCTCACCATTATCTTCACCCAGTCACGATCATCACAATTAGCCCTTCTGGTCGCATTCATGCTCGGTGTTATCATCGCTACATTTAAGTTTGACCGCTTGAGAAGATGGATGATGATAGCAGTAATAGGTCTTATAAGTGTTATAAGTCTGATAGGATTTGTAAAAAAAGATACGATTCGTGATTTTTTTCTGCTTCCTGCGCAACAGTCGACGATCACCGACTCATTTGACATAAGAAAAATTGTTTGGAAAGGAGCGATTGAACTTGGAAATAAATATCCACGGTTTGGAAGCGGTGCTGAAACTTTTGCATACGCATACTATTTCACTCGTCCTGCGGCTCACAATCTTACATCTGAGTGGGATTTCATATACAACAAAGCACACAATGAATATCTTAATTATCTGGCAACAACAGGATATGTCGGACTCTCAGCTTATTTATTGATGATCGTGGGAACAATTATTTTATTTTATTTTTCATTTAAAGATAAAAAAAATGAAAACCAAGATATTTGGATACTTTTAAGCCTGTTTCTTTCCTATATTACGATACTTATTACAAACTTCTTCGGATTTTC
>MFZZ01000044.1:15923-50011 GCA_001789555.1 Candidatus Roizmanbacteria bacterium RIFCSPHIGHO2_12_FULL_38_13 | reverse complement strand
AAATATAAACACAATATGTTTTACCAGACATACAAGGTAATTATAGACTGGATTCCCGTCTTCACGGGAATGACATTCATCGTAGTGCGGTTTAACACTACTTTTTAACAACAAATATACTGTCAAAATACCTATTTAATTTTGGAATGAAAAAGTGGGAAACTCAGGATAATAGTACTTTCGGCACTAGCCGCACTCCCCTTTTTAATCACTGGTCTTGAAAGGTTTGTTATCAAACCGGCCGTATCTGTTTTCCCGCTCTCTGAAAGATCGATTTATCTTTTTACTGTAACCACTGTATCACTTCTCCTTATGGCAATCGCATCTTTTGTGGGTAATAACTATGGATTAGAAATGACAAAAAAATTGAGGTAAAATACGTTACCATTAAAATGTTATGCAGAAACATAAAATTATTCTTTTTCAAGGAAAGAAAATAAGAAGGCATTGGGATAATGAGAAAGAATTATGGTATTTTTCCGTTGTGGATATGATTCAAGCACTAACTGATAGCGACAAACCCCGTGATTACTGGTATCGGATGAAACAGAGAGAAAAAGAATCAAGTGGAGTTGAGTTGTCGACATTTTGTCGACAACTGAAATTAAAATCCTCTGATAATAAAATGTACTTGACGGAAGTTGTTAATACTGAAAACGCTTTTCGCATAATCCAGTCTATCCCCTCTCCCAAAGCCGAACCATTTAAACGATGGTTAGCCAGAGTCGGTTATGAAAGAGTTGAAGAAATTGCAGACCCTGAGCTCGCTATAAATCGTGCTCTTAAAACATACTTAAAAAAGGGTTATAGCAAAGATTGGATTAATCAGCGTCTAAAGAGCATTGAAGTTCGTAAGGCTTTAACAGATGAATGGGAAAAGCGAGGGGTCAAAGAAGGTCATGAATTTGCAATATTAACTGACGAGATTATAAAAGCATGGGCAGGTCTTACAACCAAGCAGTACAAAAATCTTAAAGGTCTCAAGAAAGAAACTTACGAGATAATATGACGAACCTAGAAATCGTGCTAAATATGCTTGCAGAGACTTCTACTACAGAAATTTCTAAAGTACGAAAACCAAAAAATTTTAATCAAAATAAAAAAGTTGCAAAAGAAGGAGGAAGTGTTGCTGGTAATGCAAGAGTAGATATTGAGTCAAGGACAGGCAGAAAAGTTATAACCAGTAAAACTGCAAAAGCACTTAATCTGTTAGTAAAAAAATGAGATAATAAAAGATAAAATTATTGACGTAATAAAAAAGGATATAAAAAGATTATGACAAAATTATCTCTAAGTCAGTATGAAAATAGTATTAATTGTAACAAATTCTAAAAGAAAAAGTTTAGTTTTTGTTACGGAGGAACTAGACGCATATTCACTAGAAAAAGCTGTCAAGTTGGCACGTGCGGGGGAAATTAATGGAGCGTATGTGGTTAAAAGAGGGAGCACCACATACATTCGTACATATCCAAAAGTTTCCGAAAGTGATGAATTTGACGCTCTTTCAATTACAGCCAAGAACCTCATTCTCTATTTACACAATACTAATGTTACAAAAATTTTACCAGTACTTAATCTTTTCATAGAATTATATCGCACACATTTACAAAAAACCGAACAATTCATAAAGCCGGTTGGACAGTCAGAAGTGCTTGTTGAAGGCGTAAAGAAAAAACTCAAGAGAGTTCGAAGTATTGTTTTTGCTGCTGCTAAGATATTCACCCTTGATCCCTATCTACTTGGAGCGATTATTGTTGATGAAATCGCACGTTTGCTTCCATTTGAAGAAATGCTTGATGTCGTGGGTGTAGAGATTATAGGGGGCAACACGTCAGTCGGTATTGCCCAAGTAAAGACAGATACTGCCAATAACATTATAAAACTTGGTTTGTATAACCCCAATACAAAAGATCCGAAATTACCTTTTAAAAGACTCAATCAAGAAGCTCGGATACACCTTTATACCTATTTAATTAACCAAAAACATAATATTTTATTTGCCGCAGCAATAATAAAAGATATAGTGGATTCATGGAGTCCTGTAGCTGGTAAGAAGTTGACTACTGCTGTTATCGCCACTTTGTACTCTCAGGGTGGCCGGCCACATCAAAATCCTATCCCAAATGAACGTGGGAAACAGATTGCTGGAGAGTTTTACGAATTAGTAAGAAAGATTCTAAAACAACCATGACAACATTATTTGGTATTTTCGTGATTTTTTTCATAGCTTTTACTTTTGTACGAGACACTGTAGACAATTCTATCCATCTTGGCTTTCTAAAAAAAAAGACAGAAGAATATCAGCATCCTTCAGATTCACAATTGAAAAGGAGGATTTCGATGGTCGCAAACTTCGCTCCTGCTTCAAACCAGTGTGGTTTTATTGTGGGAGATGTGCGGAATACTAAACTCTCACCCAAAGAGATATATGATTTCTATAGGCCTATTTTAACTACTCCAAATTATGTTGAAGAACAGCCATACCACGAAGTGGACTTATTTATATTAAAAGATGAAAAGGATTTAAAAGATATTAGTCGGTTATCTCCTGATTTATATAACAAAATCGACCATATTATAACCGGAGATCGGAACAGCTATCTATTAGTAAGCGCAGAGATTGGCTATGCGCCGAACAACGATCCACGATGTCATTAATTTCTATATCAATGAAAATCCTGATTTTTACCGAAGGAACTGCTCTTATGCCGGCTTCTGCCCATGATTTAAACGTGAACACGTCCATTTGCCCAATTCATTTTTCGAATTAAGAACCTACTAAGATTAACTATAATAGTCATGTGCAAAAGACTATTCAAATACTAAATAGGATACTACTTCTCATTGTCATATTAATCCCTGCTATCGTATTTCAACTCGCTTCTCAAACATCATTTGTGAGCAACATAATTCATATCGTCCAAAATTATCTTCTCCTCTATCTTATCGCACTGACCGTCTTAAAATCATTAAGTATTATCTATCCCCCGATGCCTGGAGTTTTTTTGACAATAGCCTCAATTCCACTTATCGGTTGGGAAAAAGCCTATATTGCCGACATCATAGGAAGTGGAATCGGAGCAACTGTTTCCTACTTTTTAGGTAAAAAATATGGTTATTCTCTTCTTAACCATATACTTGGGAAGGTAATATCCAAAAAAATATCTAACATAAAGCTAAAGCAAAAAAATCAGATAGAGGCTGCGGTTTTTTTACGATTTGCCACTGGAGGACTAAATTGCTGCGTCAATTTCTTTCGATTCCTGGATTTTAGTTATAACTGCCGCGATAATTGCCTGGTTTATAATTTACAAATTTAAGGGAAGATATTTTGAATGAATTATGTTAGATGGATTTGATCAATAAAAAGAAAGACGGTAGAACTATTTAATTAAAACTGGAAAAGGTGTACAAAACTACCTTCTTTCCATTCGTGTGACAGTACAGACACTATCAGGAACACGTTCGGCTTGGGCCAATATCGGTATTCCCCCAGCGCCGATAAGAACTTCTCCGATCATCTCTTGGGGACAAGTTGGAGTCTGATGCTCACTGCCCTTATCAAAACAAATTTCTTGTTCAAGAGTAGATAGTTTACCTCCGGGCAATTCTCCATTTGAATCATAAAGTCCGGATGTTTGGTAGCACTCGGTCTCAACATTTCTTGGACCAAATTCTGCACAACCCAAGGCACCAATCGCTGTCAGTCCCATTGCTAAAAGTAGTTTGGGATTCCAACTCATATTATTGAAAATATATCAATAATATGTATAAATTTCAACCCAAAATTAAGAATATTATTGATTGATTACTTTACATGACAGCCATCTTTCTAAGCGACCTGACGGCAAACCACAAGGCAACAGCTGCAAACACACTCATTATCAAAAAACCTTTGACTATTGTAAAGCTGGTAAAGTTCCCCAGGAAAAGCTCCCGTGCTGCCTCGACCGCATAATAAAAAGGGTTAAAACCGGCGATATTTTTGAGCCATTGTGGCGCAAGTGAGATCGGCAGCATTATCCCTGACAAAAGCATTATCGGCAAATACAAAGTGTTAACCGTTGAGGCGAGTCCATCTTCGTGCCTCGCTGAAATAGAGATGATATATGAGATGCAAGACGTTGTCGCGCCTACTATTATCACTAAAATAAGCGATAAAATGACTGCGATCACCGAGGTACGTAGACCAAGAAGTAAAGCAATAAAAATCAGGATGACCGATTGCATGAGCAAGGTGAAAAGCTGATCCATGACCATAGCTAACAAAATAGCAAACCGGTTGACAGGAGTGACCAGAAGTCTAGTGATATAGCCTTCGCGAATTTCCGGAATGAAACCAAATCCTGCAAAAAGTGAAGAAACTCCCATGATGATGAGCATGCCCGGCACAAAAATCTGGGCAATTTTTCCCAGAGGCAATGCCGACGTATTGCCAATATTTTTCAACAAGGGCATGTAAAGCAAGATGTATAAGGCAGGTTGCATGATACCGATAAACAACCACAATGGCTCTCTCAAGGTTTTTTTGAAATTGCGCACAAATAATATTTGGGTATCCTGAATAAATTTCATAGTTCTCCTCCTTCCCGCAGAGATCGTCCGGTCTCCTGTAAAAATACGTCATCGAGTGAGGGTTTCGATAATTCAATAGTCAGCAGACCGATTTTTTCGTTGTCGAGCAATCTTAGGACATCTGCCAATAGTTTTTCACCCTCTTTGACAAACAAATACAGCTTATTTTCCCGGACAAATATTTTTTCGACGAATTTTTGTTTTTCCATCAGATTTTTACCTTTTTCGAGTTCCTTATCATCTTTCATGGCAACGATGATGCTCTCTCCTCCAATTTTGTGTTTTAAAGCTGTAGGCGTGCCCTTGGCAACGATTTTTCCATGATCGACAATTGCCAGATAATCACACAGGCTATCTGCTTCATCAAGATAGTGTGTAGTCAGGAATATCGTCGTACCATCATCTTTGATAGTTCGGATTTCTTCCCAAAAACGGGCTCTACTTTGCGGGTCAAGCCCCGTTGTCGGTTCATCCAAAAATATTATGTCAGGCTCATGAATCACGCCAAGTGCCAAATCAAGCCTTCTCCTCTGTCCTCCCGAATACGAAGATATTATCCGATCTGCAAACTCCGTGAGCTCGAACCGATCGATAAGATCTTTTGCGCGTTTTTGTGCTGTATCTAGATTTAATCCATAGAGCATCGCTTGAAGTATGAGATCCTGTATGGCATTTGTAGTGCGATCGGCGCCACCGGACTGCGAAACATATCCGATATGCTCGCGAATTTTTTGAGGTTGTGTTTTAAGATCGAAGTTTACTACCATAGCCTCACCACTCGTCGGAGTAAGTAATGTCGTCAGCATTTGAAGTGTAGTTGTTTTTCCGGCCCCATTTGGTCCTAGGAAGCCGAAAATCTGACCTTTTTTTACATCGAGGTCCACTCCTTTGACAGCCTGGACATCTTTTTTATCTTTTGTAAAAAAAGTTTTCCGCAAATTTTTGGTGTATAGTATTGTTGAATGGCTAGAAACCATTTACAGATTATATCAATATTAATCTCAAATATAAATCAGGTAAACATGTTTTTTTAACTTAAATATTCTAGAATAGTCATATGCCCAAACTTCGCGTCGGCTGGTTTACATTCACTTGCTGTGAAGACTCGACCATTCTTTTTACCGAACTTCTCAATACGCACTGGGATACGTGGAAAGAAAAGATTGAGTTTGTGAACGCTCGTATACTCAAAACCAATCGGGAGCTTAAAGATCTCGACATTTCTTTTGTTGAAGGCTCAATCTCTTCAGACGAGCAGGCAAAAAAACTTAAAGAAATACGTGATAATTCAAAAATTTTGGTTGCAATCGGAGCTTGCGCCGTGAACGCAATGCCGTCTGGGTGGAGAAATACATTTGATGAAGAAACAAAAAAGGAGATTCAATTTATTGTTGAACGTTTTTCTCACCTGCCAAGAGTTGAACCATTATCTAAATATGTAAAGGTCGATGAGTCGGTTCCAGGCTGTCCAATGGATGAGAAAAGGTTTTTAGAACTGATGGAAAAATATGCACCAGGGAACACTTGATCTAACATTAGATCAGATAACAAAAATAGAAGGGCATGCATCACTTAGCCTGAAGGTCAAAGATGACGTCATCACTGAATGTAAATTCAGCATACCGGAATACAAAAGGTTTTACACTCAAGCGGTGCGCAAAAAACCCATTAATTCCATCCCTCAAATGGTCGCACGGATTTGCGGAACCTGTAGTAATGCTCACCTATTATGTTCGATAAAAGCGATCGAGGCATCTCAAGGTATCATTCCATCGGAGCAAACTAAAATATTGCGCCGAATTCTTGTAAATGGGCTTATGATCCGCGATCATGGCCTGCATCTGTATGTTTTTGCATTGCCCGACATTTATAAACGCGATTCACTCCTTGACTTTGACGAAAATGACCACGAAGAACACGAGCTGCTTCATGATGCTTTTGCTGTCAAAGAGGGCGGTAATCAACTGGCGATCTGGGCAGGCGGACGTAGCGTCCATGCGCCAAACCCTACAGTTGGTGGATTTTTAAAACTTCCTCTTCTCACTGAAAAAGATAAACTTATTTCACAATTAAAATCGATAAGACCACGAGTGTTGAAACTCATTTCCATTTTTCAAAACTGTGATTTTGTTCAGGAGGAAGACGTGTCATTTTCCGCTCTTCAGAGCACGAATTTTGATTTTCTGGATGGAAGCATAGTGACTGCAGGCGGCAAGCGCATTATTGACGCCGAATATGCCAGCCATCTCGAACACATTGTTATCCCCTACTCGCAGGCCTCGGGCTACAAATTTGAAGGGAAAACTTATATTGTCGGAGCACTGGCGCGTGTCAATTTATCAAAACAATTTTTAAATCCAGCGACTCTCGAAGACGCAAGTGAGGCGCTCAAATTATTTCCATCAAAAAATATATATCACAACAATCTGGCGCAAGCGATTGAGATATTGCATTGTATCGATGACTCAATCGCCATTCTCGAAAAAATTCATATTCAGGACGAGAAGCCGGCACGTTTCAGTGTAAAACCCGGTATCGGAGTCGGCGTTGTTGAGGCGCCGCGAGGGACACTCTATCATCGTTATGAAGTCGATGACAAGGGAATAGTGACGAACGGCAGAATCATTGTCCCGACAGGCCAGAATCAGATCGCGATCGAACAGTCACTTTATCATTTCGCAAAAGATCATCTTGAAACTCCGAAAGAAGAGCTTTCACTTGAGTTTGAGAAGATTGTCCGCGCTTATGACCCTTGTATGTCTTGTGCTTCACATTTTTTGAAGCTGAAGATAATAAGGAAGGTATCCCGATAATTTTAAACGATTCTATTTTTCCCAGTTTTTTCATAAGTTTTAAATCCATATAAAGATCATAGTCATGCACAGTGAGTGATTCGCTTGCCTGTAATTCTTTAAAAGATGTGAATACAGTTACTTGGTCAATCCCCTGGACGGTATCGATTATGACCAAGTTTTTATCGCCTTTCCACCAGTTGCCGGTAGGGTCGGCGTGGATAAAATGAATTTTGGGGAAGTTTGCCTTTAGATCAGGCAAAAGTTTTACAGACTGATTATCTTCTGGAACTATCGAGTTGCCGAAAATATAAACGTTCATAAGGTAAGATTTGCAAGTTGTATCGCTTTTTCAGTATAGAATTTCAAATTTTTTACTTGTCTGTCTGACAATATGTCACAAAACGTATTCCAGTGAAAACTTATTGTAGATATCTGATTTCCGATTTCCGATTTCCGAATTAAAGGATTATAAATCTTTTTTATAAGCGGTTTTCCGAGAGCGAGTTTGCCGTTTTTTAAAACAAGCGGCTGTGTTTCAACACAGATTGTATTGTCAGTTTTAACTCTTAACTTTAAATTATTAACTATTTTTCCCCATCCGATCCGACAGGCATCCATGGTTTCAAGAGTATGTACAATATTCTGGTGTCCGGTGCGCGTAAAAACATTCAATACATGAAAAGTATGATGCGGTAAAGCACCGTCATCGATTTTGCCGACCAAATATGAAAAATCTTTTTTGGTGATTTTTTTTCTAAGGTTTAAAGCTTCCGAAAAATGATCATAAAGTTTCTTTCCCGGAATTTTTTTTAGGAGTGAGTTTCCGATCCAGTAGGCTTCAACAACCCGTGCGTCCAATGGGTCGCGGATATTATTTTCATATGCTATGAGTGATAAATATGGATATAAAGTATGAAATCCTGCCAGAATATTTTTCAGGCCATCATCATTAATTTGCTCATCTTGGTAACCTTTTAGATCATCGGTTTTATCAAACGGACCACAATATTTCAGCTCATTTGGCGGGAAGGCATATGCGGCACAAGTCAATAAGCCGGAGATCACAACTTGTAACTCATAACTTGTAACTCGTAACTTTTTTCGCTATTTTGTCTTGAATTGACAGATAAATAATTAAGGTGATTCCCACGATCAATAGTGCATTACTTGCGAAATCAGTAACCGGAAAATTGTGTGTGATGAACATCGCGGAAAGCGAACTTGTGATAAGAGTCGAAAGTGTGAGAATTACCGCGACAAGTGAAGCCGGTGCATAAGAAAGAGCTTTGTACCATGTCAAGACGTAAGCTGTCAGTAAGATACCGCCAATTAATACAGATATTATTTGTTCTTGAGAAAGACCGGTTATCACGATGCTTTTGCCTTGAAAAATTACAACAGAGAAAACAACGATAGATCCGACAGTCATTCGTGCCCAAGCCACGAGTTCCGATGAAACATTTTTTAATGTTCGTTTTGCAATGACATTTTCTATTGCCCACAAAATTGTCGCACCTAAAATCATGAGTTCTCCGTCACCAAGCGTGAATTTAGTTATTTTCGCGATAAAAATTGCACTTGCCATTATCAGTATGTAGCCAATTATTTGTACGGATTTGAGTTTCTCTTTTAAGAAAAAATATGCGAGGATCGCGACCCAGATAAAAAGAGTTTTATGAATGATTGCCCCGGTTGCGGCGCTTGTCATCGTGAGACCGGTAAAAAATAAAGCAAAAGGTATGCCGCCGCCAATGATCCCGATTAGTGTTAATCGTAAAATATCTTGTCGATTTAATTTAGAAATAGATTGAAGATGTCGTCTATTCAAAATTACGAAGGTTAAAATGACCGCAACAAATAAATTTTTTAGAGTAGTAAAAACGATCGGATCAAGTTTGGCAACGAATATTTTTGAGGCGAATATAGAAAAACCCGAAATAACTGCTGTTGTTAGCGCTAAATAAATTCCCTTTTTCATTTATTTTCTATTTTATTGATAAATAATCTGGCGTTTTTGGCCTTATCACTATCAAGTATTTCAACCGCCATATCACCGTAAATACTAAGATAGTCGCCTTTATTTGCCTTCAAATTTCCCAGTTTTACATTTGTGCCATCTTCCATCACTGCCACATTCTTTTTTAAGAGTTTGATTTTTTTGGGAATTTGGAAACACACTTTATTTAGTTAACAGTTAATAGTTACGAGTTTTAAGTTATGAGTTACAAGCTACAAACTATGAACATTGTACATTTATTTAACAGTTTCAGCAAGATTACAAAGGTAATTTTTTATACTCTCTGATCATTGCCACGGTTTGGATTGCGGTAGCAATAAGGAACGCAAAAAATATAGCAATAGGAGGACCAAACATGCCTCTTTGCGGAATAAGGTAATATGATCCAAGCGTAATTATCAAGAAGAAAATGAGGTTTGACCACAAGATGTAGCCTGGTTTTTTAACCGTGTATAAAATAAAAAGCATCGGTACGCTTCCTACAGCATTCAGAATAAACGGCAAAGCTAGTGCTTTTGTGGCGGCCTCGGTTTGAGAAAAATTGCCAGTAAAAACCAGTTCAAAAATGATTTTGGGAGTAAAATATAAAAGAATAAAAATTGCGCTCGGGATAAGCAAATATTTAAAAGCTCTTTTCATCTCTGATCTTGCATCTTTCTTTGTTTTAATAGTAGCAAAGCGCGGAGATAGTACTTGGGTGATACTGACAATTGACGCAATTATGCTAAGAATAATTTTTTGTGCCAAACCATAGTAGCCAATCTGTTCGCCTAGTGCAAAATACGATAGCAAGAAAAGATCCATTCGTAGTCCCAAGTTGTAAAACTGTGAACCTAAAAAATAAGTCAAAGTATAACCAAACCTGAACTCTTCTTTGGCGATCTTCGCCCTAAATACTGTAGACACATGACGCCTGTTTGTAAACAGAAGTAAAATAAAAAACACAACTGGACCCAACAGTCCAAATACGAAAATTACTTCTCCGACCGAAAGAGTGCCAAAATATGCCATCAGACCAATGACGATTGTTTTTACAACATTGCCAATGTTAATGTAAAGATTGGCTCTTAGAAATTTTTTTGCCGCAAATAAAATGTTTGTAAAAAAATTCTGCCAGATAAAAAATAGAACGGATAAAATGGTCAAATTAAGTACCCAGGTCTGGGCGTTGGTTTTAAAAAAAATCCTATCCAGATAAGGGAAGGTCAAAAACAAAATTCCGATTACTATAATAGAAAAAAGCGATTGATAAAAAAAAGTACTTTTGATAAATCGGAAGAGACGCGGATTATTTTCTGCATGTAAAGCCGGTACATATGAGTAAATCGTCGCCGTCGTGCCAAAATCCAAAATAGTTGCTAGGACGTAGGATATCCCGAGAAGGACACTTAAGACTCCATATTCTGCCGGAGTCATAATTCGTACCAGAATAAGTGCAAAAAGTGCAATAAAAAATACATTTAGGTAGTTGCCGATTGTGTTTATGGCAATATTTTTTCTCGTTGGCTCTTTAATAAAACTTATAAGACGTTGCAACATTTATTAATTCTATCAAAAAAAACTTATAACTCGTAACTTGGAACTCGTAGCTCACGGCTTGAAAATATTATAAAATGTTAATTATGACTTGGACATAAACGTCATTCTGAACTCGCCTGTCTGCGACAAGCAGGTTTCAGAATCTAGAGATAGAGATGCTGAAATAAATTCAGCATGACGATTTGATTTACTCCCTAGTACAACATTTATTGTCATTATGTATAAACCAGTGAGATTCATTCATATCAGTGACACGCATCTTCGTGATGATCCCAAAGCTAAAATGTATGGTATTAATGTCTATGATGCAGCTATAAAAGCAGTTGAGGCGATCAACAAATCTACACTCCCTTTTGATTTTGTTGTCCACACGGGTGACGTAGCTTCGGTTGACGGAACGCAAAAAGAATACGAACTTGCGGCAAAAATTTTTGATAATATCAAAGTGTCGATGTATTATCTTACTGGCAATCATGACAACGCTTCACTGATGAGCCGAATTCTTAAGTTTGGTGAAAAAAAGGATTTGTCAACAGACGACTCCAGGCTATTTTATACATTTAAATTTAATAGACATAATTTTCTGGTTCTTGATGCAAAAACAACTAAAGAAGAAGATCCGCACGGAAGACTGCCTCCAGACCAACTTGATGAACTTGATAAAATTCTTAGCCAGACACAAGGATATATAACGATTTTTAATCATTATCCGACCATTCCTCCCGATAGTATTTGGCTTAAAAAAACGATGACCATCCTCAACGCAGAAGATATATTAAAAATTTTTAACAAATACTCATCAAAAATTGTGGGAGTATTTTCAGGACATATTCATCAAGGTACTATTTTGACCAAAGACGGCATTCTCTACTCTAGCGCTGGGAGTACATTCGTGAATTTTCGTAATGCTCCTGATGATGAGGATGTCATATTCCTTTCAAATGGTGTTGGATATTTCAATCATGTTACAGTCGAAAAATCTTCAATTGAAATAAAGCAATATGCTTTTGCAAATGGAGTATCTTCATTTATAAAAACTCGCGAGGAAATGAAATATTCACTTTAGTCATCCCCGACCCCGATCGGGGATCCAGTTATTGATCCTGGATTCCCACTTTCGTGGGAATGACATTTTAGATCCCGAAATAAATTCGGGATGACGAAGACAATTTATATTTTCACTTCACGGTGACACTTTTAGCTATATTCCTTGGCTTATCAATGCTGTTTCCCAGTTCTTTAGCAAGATAATATGCGAGTAATTGTAGCGGAATGATATTCATTATCGCTTGAGTTTCTCCAGTATTTGGGATCCGGAGGAAATGATCAAGATTACCATGTCGTATCGGTCCGACACCGATAACTGTTGCGCCGCGCGCTTTAACCTGACTTATTGAATTTTCGATATCAGAGTTTGCTATGTCATCACCGTATACTGCGATCACCGGCACTCCCTGCTCTATAAGCGTGATTGCATAATGTTTCAGATCTCCGGCTGGCAGCGCATGAGCATGTTTGTAAGTTCCCTCGATGAGCTTGATCATACCTTCGTGCATCACGGCAAAGTTTTGATACTTGCCAAGCAGAAAAATATCGTGTTTTTCTTTGAGCATTTTCGCAAGCTCTATGAGAGCATCATGATTTTTCTTATCCTCAAGATAGCCCTTCATAGTTTTTGTCAAAGTTATCAACTCCTTTTCGCCAAGATCTTTATTGCCCATGATATATTTGGAAACATAGTATCCCCAGGCAATTTGCGATGTAAATACTTTTGTTGACATGACACAAACCTCTGGGCCTGCTTCGGCGAGAAAACCGATCTCGGACATGCGCGTTATCATGGAGCCTGGCATGTTGACGTAACTCACGATGTGTGTACCTTTCTTTTTAATAACTTCAAGAACCTCAAGTACATCTGCAGTCTCACCACTTTGTGAAGGTACAATAATAACGTCATCCTTTGTAAAAAGTGGAAAATATTCTTGGGCTTCTGCACCGATTAGACTGATCGCATTTAGTTTAGAATTCTGTCGTAAGTAAAACGCTATCTGTGCTGCTGCTACACCCGCACTCCCCGACCCCATTGTGTAAACAGTTCTTGACGTCTTTAAAAGACCGGCAAGGCTTAGATATTTTTCGGTGTTTGAGTGCAGTATTGCGCTTATTGACTCTGGGGTTTCGTGGATTTCCTTGAGCATGTAGTGTTCATATCCCGCCTTGTCAACAATGCTATTTTTCACATCAAGTTTTTCAAACTGCGGATCAAAATCCGTGCCTTTTGCCATATCGTGGGCTTTGATCTTATTTTCGGTCAGATACACAATCTGCATGTTTTCCATGACCAATATCTCGTCGACATATGGCGCAAATGACAGTGTATCTGATGAAACATACATTTCGCTTGTTTTCGAATTTTGACCAATGACGAGCGGCGAGCCGTTGCGAGCCGCGATTATTTCTCCTTTATGTGTTAACACAATAATGGTATTTCTGCCGGTGAGTTTCCTGAATGTCTTGATGATGGCGTCATGAATATTGGGTAAAGTCTTCATTTCTTCCTCGATGAGACGAACTATTACTTCGGTGTCTGTTTGCGACTCAAATTTATAACCCTTTTTGACAAGGTCGTCTTTGAGCTCTTTAAAGTTTTCTACAATACCATTTTGGGCAAGTGTGAATGTTTTATCGGTTGATAAATGAGGATGGGCATTCAATACCGTCACTGCACCATGGGTCGCCCAACGAGTATGTCCGATGCCAATGTGGCTGTGTTTTGCCGCTGTCTCCTCAATCGATTTTACCAAGCCCACGTCTTTGGTAACTTCGATGTCTTTTTCATTCATTACGGCCACGCCCCACGAATCATAGCCACGGTAATCCAGACGTTTTAGTCCATCAGTTATAACTTCATGAGCACTCTTTGACCCAATGTAACCATAGATGCCGCACATAGCTTTAAGTATAAAATAATAATGTAGCTATTTGAAGATGAGATAGGAAAAAATGAATTATTGAATTGTCTTGCTTTTGGTTTCTGGATTACTCCAAAATTTGTACAAAACATTGAAGGTTGTCAATCACAACCTGAAGGTTTCCGCAGATACTCCCTCCCGATTTAGATCGGGAGAGGTCCGATTCCACGCCTAAAACGGCGGGTCCTTCTCCTCGTTTTCCCGCCGATGGCGGGACCACACGCCTGAAAATTATCTCATTTTTCAAAGAGCTAACTAATTTTATAAATAATAAGGCAGAATGTCAAAGTTATTGTTATCTGAACAATTATCTAATTACTTGCTATAATTTCAGGATTTACTATACTTAAACTTAAATTATGAAAAAAACCGCACTCATCACAGGTATCTTGGGTCAAGACGGACCGTATCTCGCAAAATTACTTCTTGAAAAAGATTACAAAGTTTACGGCCTGATGCGTAGGTATTCAAAACCCAATTTCGAACATCTTGATTATCTTGGGATTACAGATAAAGTGGATTTTGTAGAAGGTGATCTTGCCGATGAAGCTTCACTTATAAACGTAGTTAAATCCATTCGCCCACAGGAAGTTTACAATCTTGCCGCACAATCTTTTGTCGGCGCTTCATGGGAGCAGGCCAAAATCACAACAGAGATCAATGCGGTGGGTGTACTTTATTTACTCAATGCCATCAAATTTTTTTCCCCAACGGCCAAGTTTTATCAAGCCTCAACAAGTGAGATGTTTGGTCTTGCTAATGATGACGGTTATCAAGATGAAAACACCTGTTTTCATCCCCGCAGTCCTTATGGTGTCTCAAAAGTATATGCTCACTGGATGACGGTAAATTTTCGCGAGTCCTACAATTTGTTTGCTGTAAGCGGCATTTTGTTCAATCACGAATCCCCTATTCGCGGTATTCAATTTGTTACTCGAAAAATTACCGACGGTGTTGCCAAAATCAAAACTGGCAAGGCCACAGAATTGCGTCTAGGTGCACTTGAGCCCAAACGCGACTGGGGTTTTGCCGGAGATTATGTTGAAGCGATGTGGATGATGTTGCAGCAAGATGAGCCCGATGATTATGTGATTGCTACCGGACAGACACACAGCGTGCAGGAGTTTGTAGAACTTGCATTTAAATCTGCCGGACTTGATGACTGGAAAAAATATGTGAAAAATGATCCAAGGTTTAAAAGGCCTGCTGAAGTACCTCATCTTTGCGGACGCGCCGACAAAGCACGACAAAAACTAGGCTGGTCTCCAAAAGTCAGTTTCGAAGAGCTTGTCAAAATGATGGTTGAAGCGGATATTAAGAGACATGAGATGGGCAGCCGGTAGTTATCAATGCGGCAATGATAAACTTATTACTTCGTTTTTTCTTAAGCACGATCTTCATCATAGTACAATTACAATAAACAATGAAATTCAAAAAAAAGAGGAAACAAGCGAAATATTTAATTTTACTGTTAATAGTAATACCTATCTATATAGGAATTTATGCATATTTTAATTGGCAACCCTGTATTTCTTCGGGTGATGGAAGTGATATTCAAGATGCTCTAATAAGAAAGGGTTCGAAAGCAAAACTTTGTCAGAAATCGGTATTTTTTTTAAGCGATACTATTAACTTTACCCATTCAGATCAGGAACTTTTTACCGAAGGTTTACCTACAGACTCAAGTAAAAAAGCCCATTTAAAAATAGTCAATAAAAATGTTTCTTTGGCAGTGAATGCATTTAATCAAAATAATGTAAAAATTAAAAATATAAAAGTTGATGGAAACCGTCGTGAATTAGGTCAACTCGTAAGTCATGCGCTTATTATTGTTGGCGGAAATGTTTTATATCAGCAGGTAGACAGCGTCGAGGCATATGATTCTCGAAGTTGGTCTACGATTCATGTAAACTGGGGAAATTTCTATGATGATGAGAATGGCAACAAACATACTTCTTGTAAAGATGTGCATGTAACAAATAATATAGTTGGACCTTCTGGAGAAACAACTACAGGAAAATGGTCGGATGGAATATCTGTGCAGTGTGAAGAAAGTCTTGTTGAAGATAATACTATTGTTGATGTAACAGATGGCGGCATTGTAATCTTTGGCGCACCGAAATCTAAAATAATTAATAATCACATTTATGCAGAAAAACAGCCACTTCTTGTTGGTATTGCCCTAGTTGATTATAACGATTATAAAGGTAATTACAAAAATGTTCAGGTAATTAATAATAAAATTATTTCAGATGGAAGCTATATACGGGCTGGTATTGCTATGGGTTCAAAGATTTGGCATTGCCCTTCAGATGATGACATATCTTCAAATTTTGGCGCAGTTATAAAAAATAATAAGCTTTCCGGTGATTATTTTGGATACGGATATGTCATTAACGGAGTAAATGATTGGGTGGTTGAAGAAAATATTTCTGAAGCAAAATATGAAGGCATTCCTGGAACCGGTTGTGGAGTACCAAATACAAGTCCAGATGCCTTTCTTTTTGAAAAAAATAACTCTTTTGGAATATTTCAATCAGAATTTCGGGATGCCCGATTAGAAAAAATCCATGATATTTTACCTGAATAAATCCACGAGCTTAATCTATATGAGTTCCATTGAGAATATTACTTCAAATATTGAACAAAATACAGTAAGTCAATCAAAATACTCATCCGCTGGTTTCTTCGTTTTTCTCGAAAGAGTTCTCCTACGGCAGCCAGTTCGTTCATTTTTTGAGTTTTTGGGTATTCAAAAGGCACTTCTACACTTTTTACTCTTAATTTGTTCTTTAGAGCAGCGACTATCGGTAAAAATCCGTATTCATCTTGTTGAAAAAACTGTCTTGATTTGGCATTTAAATCGACTTTAAAACCAAAGTTTCCTAAAAATAACTCTACAACCATTTTAGTATTTTTCATTGCCACCGGACCAAAAAAAAGATCAAGATCCTCATCTTTTTGATCTCTGAAACCACTAGTTTTCAGTATTTCGTTATATAAAATATTTCCTTCTATCTCTGACTCGTACTGATAATTAGGGTAGGTTTTTTTGAAAAGCTCAAGATTTCGCTTCGGAACCACGATATCTGCTTTGTTATTCAGAATTAAGTCTGTAATCATTGGAATGCATTTTGTGATGAGAGATACTTTTTCTGCCTCTGTCTCTACGATCACTTTAACTTCATTCAGTTTTTGAGCCATTTTGATGACCTGCTTTCTTGCCAGTCTCCGCTTCATCGACTCGCGCTTGATGAGATTGAGCTCTGGCATTTGAGAAAGAGTTTTTCTGAAAGTTTTTGAGCTTTGACCGTCTGCGACCAGAACGTGATAACCTTGTTGTCGTGCTTTGATTATGGTCTCGATTGCCAGATCCCCTCGGATTTTATCGGTATTCTTAATGCTTTGCATATTTCCGCGATACCATTTGGGGTAATGCGTTATCATAGCGATGGCGATGGAGCTTGGGTTAAATATATTTTTTTCTTGTGACATATTTAATGTTAGATTTTTTATATCAACTCATACTTCGCGGCTCCAAATGAGGATTGTCCCGTAAGAGCATAAAATACTGTTCCTTTTACTTCCCGCGTCCTGTATTCCATTGCCTGTGGTCCGCCTACTGTGGGCATGGCGTAGACATAAGCTTGAGCGCTGTCTGGGATCATGTTTTGTTGTTTCGCCATACGCATACTACGTATTCCTTGAGTATTGATCACTTCCATAAACGCTTCATTCTGTCTTAAATTGTTTCTCAGATAGTCTCCGATCTGAATGGTTTGATCAATAGAGTTATCAATGTCATCTGGAGGTAGTATGTCTTCAGATTTCGGTAGATGTTCTGTGCGGGAGTACCATTGATTACGGTAATCGGGTATTTGAGAAAGCCTGTCAGCAGTTATCGCGTTTCCTACAATCGGTTCCGTGTCAGACATGCTGTAGATTATACTCGAAATAGATTATGATTCATTTGCTTTTGTACATATCAGCATATCTGGCCCCTGCGACCATGGTTTATCTAAAACAAGATAATATGCTCCATCAATATTTACCATTCTTTTGAACATGCTGTATGCGCTGAATTTATCAGAATCAAAAGGTTTGGGGAATTCTCTTTGCTCCCAATTATCATATACATCAGTTGATACAGGAATTCTAAAAGCGTCAGTTACCCGAAATTCTTCGATATCAAAACCGTTATTTTCTAAAAAAACGTCCAATAGTGACCTTATAAATGGATTGTTTTTTAATCTATATTCGCTTCTGTCAGTTTGTAATATTAATATGCCTCCGGGTTTTAGAACTCGATTATACTCTCTGTAGCATGAATTCATTGTTGACATACATTCTATAGGATCACGGTTAAGGCGACCGCCGCTTAGAAATACAGAAACACTATGATCTACTATTACATCAAGAGAGTCATTTGGCAATTCAATTTTTTGTGCAGCGCTGTCTGGACCAAGCCATTGAGGTAATGTTAATTTAATACCATTGGATTTTGCTATCTGAATTTGTCTCAAATGGTTACTTGAAAAATCTCCAAGTCCTGCTACTTCACTAAAGTGCTTTTTCTGCTTTTCACTCGATTCGTCTATTGGCTCCTTTTGAGGTCCCCATTGAGGATCAATCACAAATACAGAACCATTTCCACCCGAAACACAATGACAAGCTTGCATTAGTGCGGGTTTGTCAATAAAGTTATTAAATGGTCCAATGACTCCTACAATGTTATCAGGCTGTATTAGTTCTTGATAAAACTGATATGCCTCCCTAGGAGGTTGTTTATGAGGGGTTTCCCATAGATTTGAGAATCGACGTCGTATATTTTCCAAGTTGAACGATATTATACTTAAAGAAGGTCAGCGTTTCAATATTATAGGTTATTTTTTAGCTAACGAATATTATATGAATACTATTTTGTTATTTATTGAAAAAGCGAATATCAGACATGCTGTAGATTATACTTCATATCTTTTGTAAAATTTGAGCTATACCTATGAAAGCAGATAAAGACCTCGGTTCACAACAACATCATCTTGCCACTACTGATTATGACCTGCGGATCACGAATTTGGCGGGGTTTATTTATTCGAAGTTAGTAGGTCGTCATCCTGAACTTAATTCAGGATCCAATGGGATGCCGAAACAAGTTCGGCATGACGTTCGGCTAAAGCCAAAACTTCTCGACGTTGGTGCCGGAAATGGTCTTTTCCTGAAGTTTTTCAAGAATAAAGGTTTTGAAGTTGCAGGATATGAGCTTGAGATGGAGCTTGTAGAAAATATTAAAAAAGATCCAAGGCTTAAGGAAATTGATGTAAGACAAGGAGATATCACAAAAATGACTGGGAACGAAACTTATGATGTGGTTATCGCAAGCGATGTAATTGAGCACATCAGTGAGGACAAAAAGGCACTTCAGAACTTATGGTCATTTGTAAAACCTGGTGGCAGACTTGTCATTACGGTTCCAGCTCACTTGCATCTTTATGGGAAACGAGATAAAGCATGGGGTCATTATCGAAGATATGATAAATCAGTCTTAAAAAAAAGAATTATTGAATCGATTAGCAGACGTCATCCTGAACTTGTTTCAGGATCTGGAGAGATGCCGAAACAAGTTCGGCATGACGAATATTATGAAATTGAGACTTTAACTTTTTGGAATATAGTCGGCTACTTTATTTATTTTTTGTATGAAAAAATACTTCACAAACAGATAAACGAAGAAATGCGTTATAGTAAATCGTTTATTAGTAAATTTGTTCGAGCCGTTCTTGATAGTATATTAAAAATAGAAAATATGATCGGCGGCTTGCCATTGGGGTTGACACTTGTTGCGGTTGTTAAGAAAGTAAAATGAAACACGTAACTTAAAACTTGGAGCTCATAACTTGGAGCTTGGAATCAAGTAAGCTATGAGTTACGAGTTTCAAGCTATGAGTTTCGAGTTACAAGTTACACGTAAATATGGATAAAACAGTATACATTTGTACGGGAGGATGCGGAGCTGTTATCAGTCAAGAGCAATTCGATGGTGGGCTTACAGCATGCGGCACGGAAGGGTGCGCACATAAAGGACATACATTTGAAAAACGCATGAAATGCGAGAAATGCGGTGCCCTTTATATGGAAGGTGAACAACATACATGCGCGCAGTGATTGCTTTCCTTGCAAAAGCGCGAAAAAGATTTAAAATAGACTAGTAAATTTATGAAAGTCATTATCCTTTGTGGCGGCACGGGAACACGCTTAAAAGAAGAGACGGAGTTCAAACCAAAGCCGATGGTTTATGTCGGCAACCAACCTATCATCTGGCATGTCATGAAAATCTATGCTTCTGCCGGCTTCAATGAATTTATTTTAGCTTTGGGCTATAAAGCAGATTACATCAAGGATTTTTTTCTAAATCAAAAGGCGTTCACGACCGATTTTACTCTGGACACCAATACTCATAAAACCAATTTTCATTTTGAAAATAGACGTTACTTGGACCGGTTCAAAATAACATTTGTAGATACCGGCATTGACACTTTGCCTGGTGAACGCATCCTACGTTGTAAAGAATATATTCCTAAAAACGATAAATATTTTATGGTTACTTATGGAGATGGAGTTGCTGATATTGACCCTCAATTACTTGTCAAATATCATAAAAAACAAAAAACAATCGGCACAATAACCGGAGTACATCCCAGATCAAAGTACGGTCTTGTTAAGGTCGGCAAAAAAAATCAAATTTTCGGTTTTCAGGAAAAACCGGTACTTTCAGACTGGGTAAACGGAGGCTTTATGATTTTTGATAAACGAGTATTTGATTATCTTAAAGCTGGTGAAATGGAACATGAGGCGCTAAGAAGGCTTGCCCGTGAAAAACAGCTTTCGCTTTATAAACATGAAGGTTTTTGGTACGCCATTGACACTTATAAAGAGCTTGAAGATTTAAATAAGCTTTGGCTGGGTAAAAATCCTCCCTGGAAGGTATGGAAATGAACAATCTAAAAAACAAAACAATCTTAGTTACGGGTGGGACGGGTTTTGTCGGCTCACATCTGGTCGAAGAACTTATCGATCAGGGTGCAAATGTTATAACCACTTATCAATCATTAGATCCGAAGTCTTATTTTTTTACTCAAAAACTTGATAAAAAAACAGTTCTCGCCCCAGTTGACATCGTCAATTTTGAGCGAATTTTTGACTTAATTACAAAATATGAAGTTGATTTCATTTTTCACCTTGCCGCCCAGCCACTGGTTGAAGCAGCATATTATCACCCACGCCGCACACTTGACTCAAACATTTCTGGGACGACGAATATTTTAGAGTGTGCACGACTTTATCCTCGCATCAAAGGAGTCATTGTTGCCTCATCCGATAAAGCATACGGCAAACTTTCAAAATCAAAATATGTTGAGTCGGATTCTTTACGCGGCGATCACCCTTACGAAGTATCAAAATCCGCAGCCGATCTTATCGCCTATTCTTATTACAAAACATATGGAGTGCCAGTTGTCATCACTAGATTTGGAAACATTTATGGTGAAGGTGATTTAAATTATTCACGCATAATACCGGGGATTATGAAATCTTTAATAAAAGATGAAGTATTGTCCATTAGAAGTGACGGTAAGTATGTACGCGATTATCTTTATGTCAAAGATGTGGTGCGTGGATATCTTATGTTGGCAAATAATATTCGGGAAGTGAAAGGTGAAGCTTTTAACTTCGGATCTGATGACACTTTTTCGGTTTTAGAGTTGATTCGGATTGTCGAAAAATCATTAAAGAAAAAATTGAAGTATAAAATACTTGATAAAGCCAAAAATGAGATCCCTTATCAGTCGCTTGACTACACAAAAATCAGGAAAAAAATCGGCTGGGAGGCAAAATCTACAGTTATTACTACCTCATCACGCATCTATCGTTGGTACACAAAAATCGTATGAAAGTTGCAGATTATATCGTCCATTTTTTGGTAGAAAAAGAAATAACTGATATTTTTTTAGTATCAGGAGGAGGTATAATGCATCTTTGTGATTCTGTTGGAAAAAATGAAAAGATTAAATATATATCAAATCATCACGAACAGGCATCGGCGATGGGTGCAGAAGGATATGCGCGTGTTAAAAACAACGTCGGGGCTTGTCTCGTAACCACGGGACCTGGAGGTACAAATGCGTTTACCGGAGTCGCTGGAGCGTGGACAGATTCAGTGCCTATGATTATCATCTCGGGCCAAGTACGTACCGATATTATCGCAGATTATAAAAAACTGCGGCAATTGGGGCCACAGGAATTGAATATTGTAGGCATGGCTCGGCACATAACAAAATATGCCGTAACCATAAAAAATCCTCTCCGTATTCGCTATGAACTTGAAAAGGCCTACTTCATCGCAACTACAGGAAGACCAGGACCCGTGTGGATTGATGTGCCGCTTGATATACAGGGTGCAACTATTGACGTTAGCAAGTTACAAGGTTTTACTCAAAAAAAAAAGGAAGTTCCGAAAATTTTTACTCAACAAATAAAAAAAACCATACAACTACTTAAAAAAGCCAAACGACCTGTACTCATACTAGGACATGGAGTTCGTCTTGCACATGCAGAAAAACAACTTAAAGAATTTATTAAAAAAGTCCGCGCTCCTATTTTACTTCCCTACAATGGACTTGATTTGGTTCCTCATAGCGAACCACTTCTGGTTGGTAAATTTGGACCTGTAGGAAATAGAGCCGGTAATTTTATTCTTCAAAATGCAGACTTATTACTTGTTATTGGCGCAAGTCTTAGTCTTGCTTCACGAGGATTTGATCTCAAAGGATTTGCTCCAAAAGCAAAAAGAATCATGGTCGACATCGACAAAGGCGAATTGACAAAGCCTACCGTAAGTTTAGATCTAGCTGTTCACTCGGATGCAAAATTGTTTATAGAACAATTTCTTAGACTCACCATAGATCAAAAATTTTATCCGGATAAAAAATGGCTTGATGCCTCAAATCTTTGGAAAAAGAAGTATCTGCAAATAATTCCTGAATTTTTAAAAGACAAAAAATACGTCAATACTTATATTTTTTTTGACATACTCTCGGATCTTCTTAAAGCTGGTGATGTCGTACTCTCTGGCAATTCTCTTGATGCAGTAAGCATGTATCAAGCATTTAAAGTGAAGTCTGGCCAGCGAGTATTCACAAATGCCAATCTTGGCGCCATGGGTTGGTGCTTGCCCGCAAGCATTGGAGCATGCGTCGCAAATAATAGAAAAAGAACTATACTTGTGACCGGTGATGGCAGTATACAGTTTAATATTCAGGAGCTTGCTACAGTAAGTTACTATCGTCTTCCTCTTAAGATATTTGTCGTGAGTAACGAAGGTTATGAATCTATTCGCACAACACAGACCAATTTTTTTGAAAGCAGATTCATTGGTTCTGATAAAAACTCTGGAGTAACTAATCCCAATTTCAAAAAATTGGCAACAACATATAACATTAAATACGCTTTTATTAAGAATAATAATCAAATAAAAACAATGATTAAAAAAGTGTTAAATATGGAAGGGCCCGTGCTTTGTGAACTCAATGTACACCCCGATCAACATAGGATTCCCAAGGCCACATCATTTCGCAAAGCCGATGGCACACTCGAATCAAGACCACTTGAAGATATGGCCCCTTTTTTGCCAAGAAAAGAAGTCAGGGAGAATATGCATTTATTTGATTAAAACAATGTTAGTATAATTCCTTTATGAAAATCTTGATTACAGGTGGATCTGGGTTTGTCGGTAAAAATCTTCATGAGTCTTTAAAGAAAAATTATGACATTATTGCCCCATCAAGTCGAGATTTAAATTTGCTAGACTATGAAAAATTCGAAATTTATGTTAAAAAAGAAAAACCAAATATCATCATAAACGCTGCTGTTCGTGGAGGAAGTACGATCCTTGACAGCACTCTTCGTATGTTTGCTACTTTGATGCGCGTCATAGATGGAGTAGAAAAAATTATTCACTTTGGATCAGGTGCAGAATATGCTAAAACCCGCGATCTTATCAAAGTAAAAGAAATCGATTGGGATGAGTTTATTCCAAAAGATGATTATGGACTTGCCAAATATATGTTACATCACATCATAAAAAATGAGAAGAAAATTGTAAATTTAAGACTTTTTGGAGTTTATGGCAAGTATGAAGATTATCGTTATAAATTTATCTCAAATTCAATAGTTAAAACATTATTTGACTTACCTATAAAAATAAAACAGGATGTTATTTTTGATTATTTATATATCGATGACCTTATTCCTATAGTGAAATATTTTATCGAACACAATTGGAAATATTCTTCGTATAATATTACGCCAACTGAATCGATATCGCTCTCATCATTAGTAAAAAAAATAATTAAAATTTCCAAAGTTAAGAAAAAAATGATGGTAGTAAATAAAAAAATGAATTATCAGTATACAGCTAGTAATAATCGTTTGGTTGCAGAAATACCTAATCTCAAATTTACTTCATATGACCAAGGACTAAACAAGTTATATAAATATTACAAATCAATTAGAAATAATTTAGATAAAGACGCTATAATACGTGATAATTATTTTGCCAGATCAAAAATAAAAAATACATGATTATGCCTAAAAAAAAGAAATCAATAAAACAATATCTTGACGGCAAAACTCTCCTAGTCACAGGTGGCACCGGATCATTCGGGAAAAAGTTTATTAGGACGGTACTTGATAATTACAATTTTAAAAGACTTGTCATTTATAGTCGTGATGAGCTCAAGCAAGAGGAGATGAGAACAATGTACGGATTCGATGACGAACGCTTACGTTATTTTATAGGTGATGTACGCGATAAAGAACGATTATATCGGGCTATGATTAATATTGATGTGATTGTGCATGCTGCAGCCATGAAGCAAGTGCCAGCTTCAGAGTACAACCCAATTGAGGCAGTCAAGACCAATATCGATGGCGCGGAAAATATAATAAATGCCGCGATTGATCATAGGGTCAAGAAAGTTATTGCATTAAGTACAGACAAGGCAGTAAACCCTATAAACTTATATGGAGCAACAAAATTAGTTGCAGAAAAGTTGTTTATTCAGGGTAATAATTATTCGAGTATTGACGGCGCAAAACTAAGTTGTGTACGATATGGTAATGT
Source organism: Candidatus Roizmanbacteria bacterium RIFCSPHIGHO2_12_FULL_38_13 (assembly GCA_001789555.1). Lineage (GTDB taxonomy): Bacteria > Patescibacteriota > Microgenomatia > UBA1406 > GWC2-37-13 > CAYNLS01. Next base: position 24,937 of record MFZZ01000044.1, on the reverse strand, counting down.
AGTTGGTAGCCGTGGCAGTGTGATCCCTCTTTTTATAAATCAGAAAAAGAAAGGATTGATAACTATTACGGACAAAAGAATGACCCGTTTTTGGATCACGCTTGATCAGGGAGTACACTTTGTTATCAAATGTATTGAACTCATGAATGGTGGCGAAGTCTTTATTCCAAAAATTCCAAGTATGAAAGTTGTCGATCTGGCAAAAGCCATAGCTCCGGAATGTAAAATCAATTTTATTGGTATACGTCCAGGTGAAAAATTACATGAAGTCCTTATATCGGATGAAGAAAATCAAAATACTTTTGAATTTAAGGATATGTTTGCCATACGTTCTAAGACCCTTTTTAGGGAACCAAAAAATTTATTATGGAAAAAAGGAAAGAAAATGAAGTTTAGTAATTACGCTAGTAATACTAATACCGAGTGGCTGAGTAAAAAACAGATCTTAAAAATGGCCGCTGCTATATGAAAAAAGTTTTAATTACCGGTGCATCAGGTATGCTTGGAGCTACGTTGGTTTCTCTCTGGCAAGATAAATATACTGTTTTTGCGACTGGCGGATCTGATTTTCCTGCCAATCCTGCAAGGAATTATAAAGTATTTGATTTATCACAAGACAATTATCGTGATTTGGCGAAGGTTTTTAATCCTGAATATATCATCCACTCCGCAGCAATGACCAATGTTGAATTATGCGAAAGAATTCCACAAAAAGCGATGAATACAAATGGCGAATCGGTAAAAAAACTTCTTGATGTGTTTACAAAATCAAAATTGATCTTCATATCTTCAGACAAAGTATTTGCGCCAAACACACATCTTGCGACCGAAAAAGATCCTGTAAATCCGACAACTGTTTATGGAAAATCAAAAGTTTTGGGAGAAAAATATATTTTGCAGTCTCCTACTCAATCAATGAGTGTCCGCACAGTCATAGTAGGTAAAAATATTAATAAAAATAAAAACTCCTCTCTAGCCGAATGGATCGTGAACTCTTTATTACGGAAACAACACATAACTCTTTTTTCTGACGTTGTGTTTACTCCTATCTCGATATGGCATTTTGCATCAGAGCTTTCATGGCTTATTGAGAATTACTCAACCGTTAAAAATATTAAAATTCTTCATATAGCAGGCGCAGAGATTATTTCTAAATATGATTTTGGTTACAATTTGGCTAAAAAATTAAAATTGGATACGAAGTTGATAACTCAAGGCAGTATAGAAAAATTAACACTCATGATCAATACTCACAAAGATCTCACCCTAGATTCCAAAGAATATGAGAAGCTTAGTTGTCGCATGCTTCCAAAATCAGCACGATCAATATCTATATTAGTTAAAAATTTTATAAATCGGGATGAAAACTTTAAAAATAGGTAAACGAGTCATTGGAGACAATCATCCAATATATTTTGTGGCTGATATTGGTGCCAATCATGATGGTGATCTCGGTCGAGCAAAAGAACTAATACATCTTTGTGCTGAGTCAGGAGCGGAAGCAGTAAAATTTCAAAATTTTAAAGCGCATAAAATAGTCAGTAAAGAAGGTTTCGTGCATATGAAGGATCAAGTATCTCATCAGGCTAAATGGAAAAAATCTGTATTTGAAGTATATAAAAACGCGAGTATTAATGAAAAATGGACACGCATTTTAAAAGAAACCAGTGATAAGGCTGGAGTTGAATATTTCACGAGTCCCTATGATTTTGATTCTGTTGACCTTGTTGACCCATTTGTGAAAATGTATAAAATTGGTTCTGGAGATATTACCTGGCTGGAAATCATTAAATATATTGCAAAAAAAGGAAAACCTGTTTTCATTGCCACCGGCGCATCGACTCTTGACGATGTCAAACGTGCCATGAAGGAACTTAAAAAATACTCAAGTAAGATTGTTCTGTTTCAATGCAATACCAACTATACAGCTTCTCTTGAAAATTTTAAATATTCAAACTTGAATGTTTTGACAGAATATCGACGATTATATCCAAATGTTATTTTAGGATTATCTGACCACACGCCAGGCCATGCGACGGTACTTGGGGCGGTTACACTCGGGGCTCGCGTAATAGAAAAACATTTCACTGATGATAACGGTCGCGAAGGACCTGACCATAAATTTGCGATGACTCCAAAAACCTGGAAAGAGATGGTCGAAAGAACAAGAGAATTGGAATATGCTCTCGGAGATGGAATTAAACGAATAGAAAAAAATGAAAAGAAAACCGCGATCATTCAACGCCGTGGTTTGCGCGCGACTCAAGATTTACCAAAAGGAACAATACTAAGAAAAGATTATCTCGAAGCTCTTAGGCCCATCCCACCTTCAGGAGTTGAGCCATACAAGATAGATAAATTACTTAAGAAAAAACTCATTAAATCACTTAAAAAAGGAGACCATATTACTTGGAAGCATATCACTTTTTAATTTTGAGTTATTAATAAACAAATTTTTTTTGTTACAATTCAATAAATAATTTTTAAACTTTATTACAATTTGCATTTTAAACATGAAAAGAATTTGTGAGGTCTGCAGCAGTCGAAATAACAAAATTCTGTATCACCAGCGTTTCGTTCTTCCCACAAAATATTTTTTCCACAGCGGATACGATGTTGCAGTTTGTAATAATTGTGGCTTTGTCTATGCAGACAACATCCCTGAACAAGAATTTTTTGAAGAATATTATAAGGAGATGTCAAAAAAAACATTTTATTTAGAAAAAAAGATTTTCGAAAAATCAAACAAAGATACCTATTATGATAAGGAAATGAATAAAAGAATAAAATTCACCATGCCTATCATCGAAAAGCATATTTCAAAAAAAGATAGAATACTGGATGTTGGTTGCTACACAGGAGAAATGTTGGCTATTTTGAAAAACAAGGGCTATAAAAATATTCTTGGTATTGATCCTTCGGATTATGCAGTAAAACTTGCAAAAAAGTGGTACGGCATAGAGGTCATAACGGCCAGCGCATTTGACGATCTATCCATTGGTGAATTCGATTTCATTATTCTTGCTCATGTAATGGAGCATATTAAAGACTTACGTTTGTTTATTCATAAAGTTTCTTCATATCTAGCTCCGGGAGGAAAGATCTATATCGAAAGCCCGAATGCTGACAATTTTTTTATTAGTAAATCAAGTAAATTCCTTCCGGAACACCAGGAATCCTTTCAGCAATTTTCTGTGGAGCACATCAATTTTTTTACAAAAACGTCTTTGGCAAATCTGATGAATTCTCTTAAATTTAAAAAAGTGTCACTTGCAACCAAAGTTTCTGTAATTGCAATACTTTCCGGGGTCTGGCAAAAAAAACCAGTTAAAAAAGATAAAATTATTGAAGGAAAAATTAGAAAATACATAAAAGAATCCGCAGCTCTATTGAAAAATTTAACTGCAATAATTGATAAGGTTGTCAAAAATAAGAAGAAAATATATGTTTGGGGAGCCGGTGTTCACACTCAAAGGATGCTTTCACTTACCAACTTGATCCATGCCAATATAGTGGCCTTTATCGATTCCAACGATTCTTATAAAAACGGAAAACTTGTCAATAAGCCGATTATGAGTCCGGAAGCATTAAAGAAAAAAAGTAAGTTGCCAATATTAATATCATCCAAAGGATACCAAGAGGCAATTTTAAATCAAATAAAACAAATGAGGTTGAGCAATGAAATTATTTTGTTATACGATACCAAGAATTGACAGTTACGTGCTGACTATAACACTGACTAACCCTTTGAATTCTAGCCAATTTCCAACAAATTGATTCCCAAATCGTGATACGGTAGAACGTTTTTTTATTTTGACAGGTACTTCTTTAAAACTGGCACCATCTTTAAGTGCTTTAAATATAATTTCAGTTCCAATAGTATAGTGTTTTTCTAGCACTGGATATTTGAGTAAGATATTTCTCTTATATGCTTTGAGACCGCAGAGCGGATCAGTAAACCCATATTTAAAGCGAGTATAATACGACCATATATGCTCCATAAAGCGATTATAATCTGACCTTACACCAAGGATTAAATCAGGCTTGAATTTTTCAATAATTTCGGTAAATTTTGCAACATCTTCGGCTATGTGTTGTCCATCTGCATCAAAGGTAATGACATAGTCTGCTCCTACGTTGACTGCATATGATATTCCCTTTTCCAAAGATTTAGTGTAACCGATATTTGTAGTGTTAGTGATTAACTTGATAGGAAGTGATTTAAGAATACGAACTGTATTATCAGTTGAACTGTCGTTGACAACAACAATATTTTTAACGTGAATAAGTAATTCTTTAACAACATTTTTAATCATTTTTTCTTCATTGAATGCAGGAATGACCACAAAAATTTTCATACTATAGTATATAATTTTCTTTTTTAATGTATACTTGTTTGAGAAATTATTCCATAATAGTTTCAAGAATCAAAAATACTTGTATATGAAAAGAACTTGTGAAATATGCGGAGGGAAAAAAATTAAAAAAATATATCGTCAAAAGTTTGTTACTTTTAGTGAAAGCGAGCTGTTTAGCGGATATGATGTAGTTGTCTGCAAGAAATGTGGGTTTTTATTTGCTTCAAATTTACCTTCCCCCAAAGATTTAGAAAAGTTTTACAAAAAAAATGAAAAATATGCTTATAAAGCCGATAGTGGGAGTATGCCAGAATATGCGATAACCCTACATAATACTTCATTTGAATTTATTGACACTTATTTAAAAAATAAATTTTCGAATAAAAGATTCAATTTAGCGATACTTGATGTTGGCTGCGGCTCGGGATATTTGTTACATTGTTTAAAAAAAAAGGGCTATAAAAATATTCAAGGTTTAGATCCGGCGCCAGATTGCAGGATAGTCGCCAAAAAATTGTATGGTGTCAAAGTTGTCAGCGCAACCCTTTCAGAGTATAAAAACAAAAATAAGTTTGATTTGGTAATGCTTGCTAGTGTACTTGAACATATGAACCGTCTGGACGGTGTTTTTAAAAAAATATTATCGCTCTTGCAAAAGGATGGATTACTGTTTTTATCTGTTCCCAACGGAGAGCGATTCGGAACTAAACTAAAGGAACCATTTTTAGAATTTTCCTTAGAACATATTAATTATTTCACACGTGCAAGTCTACGTAACTTACTACATAAATATGGATTTAGAAATAAGGCTTTTGAAACAAGATCGATAAAGACATTTGATTCTTATCCCCTAGATTCTTTGTGGGAAGCAGGACATGATAAAACATTAACTATAAAAAAAGATACTCTTGGTGAAGAGAGGATGCTTAAATATTTAGTTAGTAGTAAAGACTTATTAAATAAGGTTCAAAAACAGATTAATATCCTTGTCAAAACTCAGGAACAAGTAGTTGTTTGGGGAGTAGGATCATTAACATCAAGGCTGCTTGCGACAACCAACTTACGAGCAGCCAACATTTCGGCTTTCGTAGATAGTAATGAGAGTGTTCAAGGGCAACTAATAAACAGAATTAAAATAGCTTCACCTGATATATTAAAAAATAAAAAAATGGCAGTGTTAGTTTCGACTTACATTCATGGGAAGGCCATTAAGAAAGTCCTTCTTGATAGATATAAATACAAAGGGAAAATAATACTTCTATAGAGGCAAGTCGAAGATGAAAAAAATAACAATTATCACTGGTGTTTACAACGAAGAGCTTATTGTTGAAGACGCATATAGGGCAATAAAAAACTTGCTTAATAGGTTCAAGAGTTATCAATATGAACATATTTTTCTCGATAACTGTAGTACAGATAGTACTCTTGCAATATTAAAAAAAATTGCGTCAGATGATAAACATGTGAAGATCCTCTCCTACTCGAAAAATTTTGGCCCGATAAAAAGTGGCATAACTGGAATTAAACATGCATCAGGTGATGGAGTAGTTCTTTTTGAGGCTAATATGAAGGATCCGGTTGATCTAATTCCAAAATTTATCAAGTACTGGGAAAAAGGTTACGAACTTGTATATGGTGTACGTAAGGAAACTGCCGATAATTTTTTTCTTGCCTTTGCCAGAAGAAGTTTTTATCGAATAATGAATCTCCTTTCAACAGAAAAATTGCCGTTGTATTTTGGTGGGTTTGCATTAATTGATCGTCGTATTATTGACGCAGTAAAAGATATAGATGATTATAAACCTTATTTGAGAGGTCTCATTACAACCGTAGGATTTAAACATAAAGAAATAGAATATAAACGAAATACTAGACCTAAGGGAAAAGGAAAATCAAAAAGCGATCTAGGCTATTTAATTGATTTTACCTTAAACGCCATAGTTAGCTACTCAATTGCGCCAATGCGCATTTGTATGTTTTTTGGTTTGACAATTGCAGTCGGAAGCTTATTATGGGTGGTAGTTTATTTAATTATCCATGTGTTTTTGGTTAAAGCTACTTTGGAGGGCTTTTTTTGGGTCCTATTTTTGATAGTATTTTTTTTCGGCGTTCAACTCTTTTTCATTGGAATTATTGGAGAATATATTGGCGCTATACATTCACAGGTGCGTAAAAAACCGTTTGTAATCATAAAAGAAAAAATTAATTTTTGAAAACATTTTATGAAATATATCAAAAAACTAAAGTTGTTAGCTTCAAAACATTGGTGGCTAACTGTATTTTTCATATTTCTTAGCGTCAATATTTTTTTTAACCATAAGGTATATTGGAGTGAATTATTAAACGACACGTCCTTTAACGGCGCGGTAACTGGAGAAGTTTATGCAGTTGAGTGGGGATCAGAACAAATATACAACAAGCTTGCTTCTGGTGAGAGTCCATTCACACCTATTAAAACATTACTCTATCCTTTTGGAGTAGATACAGTTGGAGCCGATGTAGGTCTCGGTTTTTGGTTTCTTTTTTTCCGTCCATGGCTGTCTATGCATCAGTCATTTGTCATGTTTGTTATTCTAGCTTTTCTACTAGCAAATATGGGGATGTATCTTTTACTAATACACCTTGAGACCAAACGTCCGATAGCAGTTATTATTGCTCTTGCCTATGGATATATGACATTTATTACGGTAAAGTTGGGACAACCCTCATATGTCATGCATTTTCTTTTTCCGTGGTTTTATTTTTCACTATTCACTTTTCTTTTAAACAAGTCAATTTTCAAAAAAATACTCGCAGGAATTGGAATTCCATTTTTTTTTGTTATGACACTCTGGAGCAATATGTATTACTTCATAATGCTACTCATATCCCTGACAGTTTTTGGTGTATATGTATTGCTAGTCCATAGAAACAAAATATTGCCATTTATTCGAACCAATTTTATATATATACTCTTTTCCTCAGTCCTTTTACTCGTTTTTCTTTTACCCTGGCTCACAGCACTTTATGAAACATTTATTTTTACAAATCCGCCTATCACCAACGGCTGGGGCGGTGCAGTAGAATTTTCTTCAGATTTACTTGGATACTTCATTCCCAGTGGCTACAATAAATATTATGGATCGCTCATACCACGGATTTTTAAAGATGTAGCATTCGCTCAAGGAATGTATGAAAATTTCACCTATCCGGGTATAATTATTCTTCTAACGTATGCTGGATATTTTCTTTATTACAGAAAAAAAATTCCCGGTAAACTCAAAAAAGCTATTCAACCGTTTCTTATTGTCAGTTTAGTATTCTGGGTCCTTACCCTCGGCCCATTTTTACATATAGCAGGAAGATGGGCACCAACCCTTGATGATGGTATTAAGGTTGTTTTTCCTCTTCCGTATATCATATTGCACTATATACCTTTTCTAGCAAACATTAGGGTTCCGGGTAGAATAATTGTGGCCTTTATTTTTTTTGCATATATTGTTGTGGCTTATCTTTTAAATTACATCGTCGGAAAATTATCATTACGAAAGCGGTACATATTTTTTATTTTCTTGTTTATAATCTTTATTATTGATCATCAATATAATGAAGGTATACTTATCACTCCTTATAAATTTCCCTATAGTATCTATCAAACTATAAAAAAAAATCCGCATGATGTAACAGTTCTTGAAATTCCTTTTACAGTTCGTGACGGATTTACTTATTTTGGAGATAACAACGCTATTTATACAATTGTCGGTCAGTCTCATTATAATAAACCGGTACTTGGAGGATATTCAGGACGTCTTCCTCATCATGTCAAAAACTATTATTTGGAGAATCCACTTTTTGGCTATATTGGCCGTAAGATTGATGTAGTAGGTGATCAAAATCCTGGTTATCTTCACGACGATTCTGATCAATGGCACAGTTTGAATATCGCATCAAGTCAAAAAACTGCCGACTTTCTCAATATCAAGTATATTATTTTCAAAAACGATGTATTTAACAACAAGATAATTTTTCCACAACTTCAGAAAATGGGATACAAGATAGTACAAAAACAAGCTATCTATACACTTCTTATGCGAGAACCTCAAAAAAAAGAATTTTTGAAAGCCGACATCAGTAACCCCATTAGCCGACTTTTGCTGGCTCAAGGCTGGCATCCTTTGGAGGACAACTTTCGTTGGGTAGATAGAAGATCTTCTGTCATGTTTAAGTTGAATAAGCAAAGAGATATGGATTTAATTTTCAACATAGGATCATTTTACAAAGATCAGCCAGTTACTGTTTATGTAAACAAACGGAAGATTACCAATGTCGATGTGACAACCACGTTAAAAACATATAAGGTATCTATAGATTCGGATCTCTTTAAAACAGGTATTAACACGGTCCATTTTATCTTCGAAAATGAATATCAGCCCGTCAAAGTGTTCCCCGGTTCGCAAGACGCGAGACGACTGGGAGGAAAATTTACATCTATTTACCTTAAAGACGAAGCTAAATAAGTTATTTCATCATATTTGACTCAAGTTCTTCTTTCGGTAGGAACGGATACATGTCTTCAAATGGTTTGGCGATTAGTGAACCATCTTTATCTTTGACCGAGGCTGATCTTGGTATAAGCGCTTGCCAGTGGGGAGTCATTACGTCACATATCACTGGTCC
>MFZZ01000044.1:0-15912 GCA_001789555.1 Candidatus Roizmanbacteria bacterium RIFCSPHIGHO2_12_FULL_38_13 | reverse complement strand
AGACTTCTTTTATTTTGCGATCTACTTCCCACACCGAATTTATTCTGACTCCTTTGATTTCGTATGAAGCAGCAATTTTCAAAGCATCTGGGCACCAAAGTCCAGATTTTTCGTCAACACCAATGAGTCTTTTATTCATGTAATTTACTTGAGTATGACGAATCAGCAAATATCCATTATTGTTAAAAATGAAAATTTTGACAGGCAATTTGTTTTGCTTTATTGTTGCAAGTTCCTGAATGTTAAACTGCATGCTTCCGTCGCCTGTAATTATTATTGTTTTATTTTTTTTTAAAGCCATATGAGCGCCAATTCCGGCAACCCAGTAACCCATAGTTGATATTCCACCTGTGGTCATGAAACGTTGATTCTTTTTTACTTTCCAAGTCTGGCACGCCACATGAAAACATGATCCCGTATCAACTAAGATTGTACTTTTTTCGTTTACGAGTTTTGAAAGTCGATCGACAAAATAATAAGAATTGACAGGTTTTTCATTTTTATATTCCGGTAAAACAACTGGATATTTTTGTTTCCAAAAATTACACTTTTTTATCCATTCATCATATTTTGGAAGTTTAAATGTATTAAGTTGTTTGACTAGTTCTTCAATTACATTTTTGACATTCTGGTTAATTTTAAACTGGATATCAACACCTGGTTTATTTAGTTCTTCGACATCGATATCCACCATGATTTTCTTTGCATGTCTGCCAAAATCTTTAGGATTGTGTCCTATAGTTGATGAAGAAAGCCGACTACCTAAAACGACGATAAGATCTGCATTTTGAATTGCAAAGTGCGCAGCACGTTCTCCATAAGTTCCCGGCCTTCCAACATACAATTTATTTTCACTTTCAATAAGATCAATTCCCAATCGTGATGTGAGTATCGGAATCTGTAATTTTTTTACAAGAAGTTGAAAATCTTTCACCGCACCACATAAACGCACTCCCTGGCCAGCAATTATTATTGGACGTTTTGCTTTACTTATTGCATTCAAAATTTCGTGTGAATCTTTTTTCAATCTTGTATTAATTAGATTATCATCTATCGGAGGAATAAACTCTTTGAGCATTTTTTTTGGGACTTCCATTCTTTGAATATCAAGAGGCACGTCAAGCCAGACGGGACCAGGTCTGCCATTAAACGCCAGATAATAAGCCTTTTGAATATAATATTTAATCAAAGATGGATCGTCCACGGTAACAAAAAATTTCGTTATGCTTCCAACGAGAGGTTTTATATTTATCCCTTGTATTCCATACTGTCTTATTTTGTGCTTTTGTTGATACTGAACAAATGTAAGTGGTGATTGTCCCGAAAGCACTAGCATAGGGCTTGAGTCAACCCAAGCTCCGACTACCCCGTTCATGACGTTAACTGAGGCTGGTCCTGCAGTAACAAGCGCAACTCCCAATTTACCTGAAATTCTTCCATAGGCTTCGGCGGCCATGCCAACTGCCTGTTCATGATGATTACAAATGTATTTTATTTTTTTACTTCGTGATACAGCATCATTCAAAAACATAGCCTGTCCGCCGGTAATCATAAATATCGTATCAACCTTTTTTTGAATCAAGAAATTTATTATATAATCGCTGACATTCATTATAATTTTTAAATATTATAACAATGATTGAATTTCATAGTTCTCATCAGAAAATTTCTTTTTTTGTTTGAGATTCATGGCAACATCGACAATTATATCTTCCTGTCCGGCAACAATTTTTCTTTTTCCAAGTTCCATGAGTATTTCTTTTGCATCAACGCCAAATCTAAGTGCTGCTTTTTGTGCGTGAGGGGCAAAACCGGAAAATACTCCAGCCAAACCACTGACAAGTGTGATCGCATTTATTTCTTGGGGTTTTTTCATAATTTTCGCGATAATATTTTCACTATTGTCGATAAGCGTATATAAATCAAGCCCAGTCTCAAAGCCCATTTTATGAAGTACGGCAACCAGAACTTCCATCTGACAATTACCGGCGCCAGCTCCAAGTCCACGAGATGTTGTGTCTATGATCGATGCTCCCGATAGAACCGCCGCTACCGAGTTTGCTATCGCCATTCCAAGGTTGTTATGAGCGTGAAATCCCACTTCCACATCCAGTCCTTCAACTAATGTCGATACTTTTTCTTTCACATTTTCAGGAAGATATGCCCCTGCCGAATCCATAAGCAAGATTCCTTTCACTCCGTATTCTTGCATTTGTAGAGCTTGGACAAGTAGCTTTGGCGCAGACAACATGTGAGTCATCATCAGTATTCCGTAGGTTTCAATTTTGTTTTTTACAGCGTACTGAATGTGCTGTTTAGTTATGTTTGCTTCAGTGCAATGTGAGGCGATCATCATCACTTCTATACCTGTTTCAATTGCCGGCTTTATATCCTTTTTTATGGTGCCAAAACCGGGAATAAGAAAAGCACCAAGTTTTGTTTTTTTAAGTTGTTTTTTGGCGGTTTCCAGCATCTCTCTATCGCTTAAAAGTGATTTGCCAAGTTGTAGTGAAGAAGCGCCCAAACCATTGCCGTGTCCGACAACACAAATTTTAATATTCCCTTTTTCTGCACCTTTGGCATACTCGGTTATCTCTTTTTTGGTAAACTGATGTTTCATGGCATGTGAGCCATCGCGAAGTGTGGAATCTACTATTAGAATTTCTTTTTTCATATCATGATGTCATCAACTTTCTTTTTGCATATTCTTCAGCAACCACTATTGCAGTGCAGTTAATTATATCTAAATTCCCTGCATAAACTGGCAAATAATCCCCTCGTCCTACCACTTCGACCATTGTCGTCAGAAGACCATTGGTGTATATTGGTTCAACAATAAGTTTGTATCCCGGGACATATTTTTGAATTTTTGAAACCACTTCTTTAAATTTTTTTCTTATTAAATTTATTTTCGGATTTTCTACTGAAGCATAAATTGTATTATGCATATAAATCGGCGGATCTGCCGGGTTTAAAATAATGATTGTTTTTGCTTCTTTGACGCCGGTAAAATGCATGATTCCCTCACTTGTAGTTTGCGTATATTCATCAATATTATCGCGAGTGCCGATACCTGCTGATTTTGAAGCGACGCTTGAGACAATTTCGATATATTTTATTTCAGGATGTATTTTCATGATGACATTGATTATTGGGGTTGTAGCCTGGCCGCCACAGGTTATCATGTTTACATTTTTTGCCTTCATTCCGTCTTCAAGATTTATTATCGGAATACACATTTTGCCGATTCTCGATGGAGTCATATCGATTGCATAAATTCCAAGTTTTTTCAAGATTGGCGCGTGAATTTCATGTGCCCTTGCCGATGTTGCGTCAAAAACTATTGAACAAACTTTTGGATTTTTTTCAATTACTTTTATTGATTCATATGAAGTTTTTATTCCCAAAGCCTTTGCTCGTTTTATACCATGTGAATCTGGATTTTGTCCGGTAAAAATAGAACATTCAATGTATTTAGATCTCATTATTTTTACCAAAAGATCTGAACCGATATTGCCGGTGCCGATTATACCTACTTTTATCTTTTTCCCCCATTTTTTTGCAGTCATTATTTGAAGTTAATTTTATTTTTCACGATATGCGTCGGTCTTCCTTTGGACTCATCATAAATACGCGCAATATATTCGCTTATGATTCCAAGTACAAAAAAAAGAATTCCGAATAATATCAGGATTAATAAAATTATTGTCAAGACTCCTGGTGCCTCACGACCATGAACAATGAATAAATATAAATAAAAAAGGCTTAATAAAATTGAAATAAAAGTCATTCCGATCCCCATAAATGAAACAATTCTAAGCGGCAGATATGAAAAGGAAAACATGCCATTCAGTGCTACTTTGACCACTGTTTTAAGATCGGCTTTTGATTCTCCGGCAAATCTTTTTTTTCTATCAAATAAAATACCTGTGTGTTTAAAACCTGTCCACATGATGAGTCCTCTCAAATATTTATTCTGTTCTTTCATCTGATTTATTGTTTGATATACACTTTTATCGATGAGCCTAAAGTCGCTCGCATTTTCCGGAAACATATTTTGCGTAAAAAGATTAATTATTTTATAAAACAAAAGGGAGCTAAAATTGCGAATTTTACTTGCAGTTCTTTTTCTCACAACTCCATAAACTATTTCATAGCCCTTTTCCCATTCTTTAATAAAATTATCAACAATTTCAATTGGCTCCTGAAGATCGGCCATCATCATGACACAAGCATCGCCAATCACTTCATGCATTCCGGCAGCAATGCCTCCATCACATCCAAAGTTTTTCGAAAGTTGCAAGATTTTAAATCTTTTTTCTTTTTTTGCAGCTCGTTTTAGAAGTTTGAAAGAGTTGTCAACGGAACCATTTTCAACGAAAATAGCTTCGAAATCATAATCATTATGAGAGTTTAAATATTTTGATAGTTCGTGAGTTAGCTCTTGTATCACAGCCTCTTCGTTATAAACAGGGATAACAAATGATATCTTTTTTTGATATTTCATACTATTTCCCCGGCACTCTGCTATTGAGCATTACAATTCGCAAATCATCTTCTGTGGCAATATTTGTATAATAATTTTTTTTATTTTGAAGCCACATGAGTTCAAATTTATTCGCTTCTATAATGCCTTTTTGAATGATAGAATCGTTAGTCTTATTTGCGTCAAAAACTATTTTTCGAGTTTCATATCTGTCTAATAATTTTTTGGAAACCAATTCTTTAATGAATGGTATGGCTTCCTTAGCGATACCTCCACCAATCGTTGTTTTTAATCCCTTTTTTTTTGCTTTCGTAAATAAATCGGTTGCAATTTTAAGAATTTTATCACAATTTATGTCTACGCGTGCTAAATCAAGAGAACCACACATGTCTACCCTACCTAATGTAACCATACTAATAAGATGCCCTAATTTTTGTTTTAAAATTTCATCGGTATTTTTATAAGCTTGATATGTTTCTATCATTACACAGAAACGAGTAGCTTTTTTCATTTCCTTTGAAAAGTGCTTATCTATGGCTTCCAGATATTTTTTCAATGCATAACCACTTTCTACCATTGGTGCTACTAAAACATCTATTCCTAAATTTTGTGCATAAAACATATCCGTTACAGCCTCAGCTCCTCCAATTTTTAAAACAAGTCCGAGTCCTGCCCAGGTTGCAATTTCTTTTAAGCGCATAAGTTCATATAATCTACTTCCTTCTGCTTCAAATTCAGCCTTCACTTCTACTGCACCTAAATCACGTTTTAATTTTTTGAGATGATCAACCATTTGTAGCTCTAGACTATTCATAGGTCATTACTGCAAAATTGTAACATGCTCATTATACATCCGAATTCATTTATATATGAGAATGACTTCAATATTAAATTATTTCTAGTAAAATAGTACAAGCTTAGGTGACTTTTACAAATAATAAATTTATTCAATATCCAAAGGAATGAATAAAAACTCTACAGTTTCAGATTATATATTTTCTTATGTTAAGAATCTTGGAGTAAAGCATGTTTTTATGATATCGGGTGGCGGAAGTATTTTTCTGGTAGATGCTTTGGGTAGAAATAAAAAAATTCACTACGTTTGCAATCATCATGAACAGGCAAGTGCAATTGCAGCAGAATCATATGCACGTATAACAAATAATATAGGTGTATGTTTAGTTACTACTGGTCCAGGATCGACAAATACTCTTACAGGCCTTATTGGGGCATGGTTGGATTCTATACCGGTACTTTACATTTCCGGTCAAATAAAAAAGGAAATAATTGCAGATTATTCAAAAATGCGTCAACTTGGTGACCAGGAAATAAATATTATTGATATGGTAAAATCAGTTACAAAATATGCCGTAACTGTAATGAATCCGCAAGACATTCGATATCATCTTGATAAAGCAGTATATATGGCTAAAACAGGGAGACCAGGCCCAGTATGGCTGAATATTCCCCTCGATGTTCAAGGAGCCATTATTGATACAAATTCATTAAAATCGTTTAACAATACTGTAAAAAAAATTTCAAATGATAAAGAAAAAATAAACTTGCAAAAACAAATCAGAGAAACGTTAAAAAGAATAGCGATTGCAAAACGACCTGTGATGTTGGTTGGGAACGGTGTTCGCTTAGCAGGTGCACAAAAACAACTCCTTACTCTTATTAAAAAGTTAAAAATACCCGTATTAACTTCATTTACGGGTTATGATTTGGTAGGATCCGACAATACATATTTTTATGGTCGTCCAGGAACGGTAGGTCAACGTGCAGCGAATTTTATTTTGCAGAATTCGGATTTATTATTAGTCTTAGGCTCACGTCTGAATATTAGAATGGTCGGCTATAATTTCGATCAGTTTGCACCTCATGCTTATAAAATAATTGTTGATATAGATAAGGCTGAGTTACAGAAAAAAACGATAAAGACAAATTTTCCAATTCATGCAAATGTAAAAAATTTTATTGAAGAAATGAATCTCAATATAAGAGAAAAAATTTTTTCTGCGACATTTCCTACATGGTTGGAAGCATGTGATAGATTTGTTAAAAAATATCCACAGGTATTACCTGAATACTGGAAATCAAAAAAATACGTTGATATATATTGTTTTATAGATACATTATCAAACTATTTAAAGTCAACTGATGCGATTGCAGTTTCCGATGGGGCTGCCTGTGTGTGTCCGTACCAAGGATTACAATTTCCACAAGGAGTACGCATAGTAATTAACTCTGGTTGTGCCGCTATGGGTTATGGTCTTCCTGCAGCTCTTGGAATATGTTTTGCCAGAAATAAAAAAGAAACAATTTGTATTGAAGGGGATGGAAGTTTGCAGCTTAATATACAGGAGCTTCAAACTGTTGTTCATCATAAATTACCCATAAAAATTTTTGTTTTAAATAATAAAGGATATGTTTCAATCCGTTTAACACAAAAGAATCTATTTTCTGGTAGATATATTGGTTCTGGTGAACACAGTGGAGTAAGTTGTCCAGATAGCATCAAAATTGCCAAGGCATATGGAATAATGAGTTATCGGATATCAAATCATTCAGAAATGAAACATAAACTTAAAAAGGTATTTGCGGAAAAAGGTCCTGTTATCTGTGAGATATTGCTTTCGTCTGAAATGGAATTTCTTCCAAAAGCAGCAAGTAAACGAATGCCAAATGGTAAGTTTGTGTCTCGCCCACTCCATGATATGTACCCATTTCTACCAGAAGAAGAAGTAGAAAGGAATATGATTAAATAAATGCATCCTTCAAGACCAAATTTCCCATATATTTTTATGCATTTTAAAGATATCAACGAATAGACAAGAGCAGTTAATTATTATACAATAAGACCCAAACAGTTTTTGTGACCATTTATCATGAAGCTTTGATGAAAAAGAAGATACCTATATTAGGAGGAAACGGATTTATCGGAATGCATTTTACTCAACAGTTATCCACGGAATATTACATCAAGTCTCCATCAAGAAAAGAATTAGACCTACTCGATACTAAAAAACAAGAAGATATATTCTACGAAATAGAAATTATTTGGTAAACTTATTCATCTTGGTTCAGGTGCAGAATATGACAAATCAAGCCTACTCATTAAGATAAAAGAAAATCGATTTGATCAAAAGGTCCCTTAAGATGATTATGGTTTTTTTTAATATTTTTGTTCAAATGAAAGAACTTAAGAATTTTAAGTTTACAAGCATTAATCAAAGAATAAGGAAATTATATGACTGGTGTAAAAATAATTATCCATTAAAATTTTGAAAGTAGATTATTTATAATTATGACAAAGAATCGACCATGTCCAATTTGTAATTATAAAAAATCGTCAATTTTATTTTCTCAAAAATTTACCAACCATTTTTCTCATGATATTGCATCATGTAATAGTTGTGGATTTGTTTTTGTTCGTAATACTCCTTCACAAAGATTTTATCATCAGTATTACACCAAGATGTCAAAATATGAAGGAATTAGAGTCCATGAGGCGCATGAAAAAATAACAAATTCATTTATTGATTCATTTACAAAAAAATATATAAAATTTTCAGCTCAGATTTTAGATGTTGGTTGTGCTACTGGCAAATTTTTATTTCGGTTAAAGAACAAAGGATATAAGCATGTTTTCGGATTTGATCCTGCTCCACTTTGTAAAAAAATTGCCTTTGAAAAATATGGACTACGAATAAATATAGCTGATATAGATTCATTTAAATCCATAAAAAAATACGATTTCATTATTCTTTCACAGATTCTCGAACATTTGCATGTAGTTGATAAAAGTATTGACAAAATTAGCACGTGGTTGAGAGATAATGGGTTTTTATATATAGGCGTCCCCGATGCAGGAAAATTTTATAAATCTTTTGATGAACCTTTTGGTGAATTTTCGACAGAACATATAAATTTTTTTTCACAATCTTCACTTATTCGGTTACTAAAGAATTTTCGATGTGTTGCTTCTATTTCTAATCATCAAGTAATCTGTTCTGCATGGCAAAAGACCAGTGAAGAAATCATAAGCATAAAAAAATACATTGAGTTATCTGAAAAGAAAATGGGCGCCATTCGAAAAGTCATAAACAAAGCCGGAAATAAAATCATAGTGTGGGGAGCCGGCGCACTTACTCAACGTCTTTTACAATCGACAGACCTTAAAAAGAAAGTAATAAAACTGGTAGATATGAATACAAAACTTATCGGTAAAAATTATGGTGACATAGCGATAATCTCTCCAAAGGAACTATATTCATATTCTGAACCAGTATTAATCTCATCATTTAAATTTAGGGACGAAATTAAAAAATATATATCAGATAATGGTTACAAAAATAAAGTGTTTACATTTTAATAACTAATTCGAGATTTATGAAAAGTAAAAAACAAATTTCAATCATCATCCCTTGTTTTAACGAAGAACTAAATATACCTAAGACAAACAAAGAAATAAAAAAAATTTTTTTGACAATAAATAAATATAATCATGAAATGATTTTTGTTGATAATGGTAGTACTGACGATACAAAAAAAGAAATAACTAAACTTGCAAAAAGAGATTCAAATATTAGAGCAATATTTTTATCAAGAAATTTTGGGCCGGAAGCCTCCTTACAAGCTGGTTTAGATTATGCTTGCGGTGATGTAATTATTTCTATTCCGTGTGACTTGCAAGACCCTCCAGCATTAATTCCTGAATTTATTAAAAAATGGGAAGAAGGGAATACTATAGTTACCGGAATTTATACTAAATCAGAAGATGATTTTTTTACAGCATTCTTGAGAAAAACTTTTTATGCAATTTTTAAAAAAATTTCAAATATAGAAATACCAGTGAATGCTTCTGGTGTAGGACTTTTAGACAGAAAAGCATTAAATGCGTTAAATTCTTTGCCGGAGAAATATCGTTTTTTTCGAGGTTTGCGATCGTGGGTAGGATTTAAGACAGCATATATAGTATACGAAAAGAAAAAAAGAAACAAAGGGAATAGTTCGTATAATCTTTTTAACTATATAAAACATGCTGAACGAGGAATTTTTGGATTTTCCTATCTTTTTCTCGACCTGATTGTATACGTTGGTTTTATTTTTGTAATATTATCTTTTCTTTTTGTTCTATGGTATGTATTATTTTCATTACTTTTCGGAAATCCTATAAAGGGATCAATTACAATTTTAGTTTCTATAGTATTCTTCGGAGGAATTCAACTGCTTGCTATAAGTATTATTGGGAAGTATATTCAAGTAGTTGTTGAAGAAACTAAATCGCGACCAGTATATATAGTTGATAAAGTTATTTCAAAAATCAAACAATGATAAAAAAAACTAAATTCATTCCCGGAGAATCTTATGTTCCCGTTTCCGGGAAAGTCTATGATCACGGAGAAATAAATAACGCCATTGAAGCCGCGCGTGACTGTTGGTGGACAGAAGGGCGATTTACAAAAGATTTTGAAAGTCAGTTTAAAAAATTCATGGGCGTCCGTTATGTGTCGCTTGTCAATTCAGGTTCATCTGCCAATCTTATTGCACTTTATTCTCTTACTTCAAAAGTCTTTGGAAAAAAAGCTCTTAAAAAAGGAGATGAGTTTATCACTGCGGCCGTTGGTTTCCCAACCACCGTAAATCCCGGAATCCAATTTGGACTTACACCTGTATTTATAGATGTTGATCTTAAAACTTTGAATATGGATGTAAATCAGCTTGAAAAATCAATATCTCGTAAAACCAAACTTATAATGATGGCCCACACACTTGGCATTCCATACGATCTTGAAAAAGTTCTTTACCTTGTAAAAAAACATGATTTGTGGCTAATTGAGGATAGCTGTGATGGGCTTGGTTCAAAATATGACGGAAAACTTGTTGGCACATTTGGCCATATTGCAACTTACAGTTTTTATCCTGCTCACATGATAACCATGGGAGAGGGGGGTGCTATTATTACAAATAATCCCTATATTCATCGTTCAATCAGGCAATTTCGCGATTGGGGTCGTGATTGCTGGTGTGATACCGGCAAAGACAATACCTGTGGAAAGCGGTTTGGCTGGAAACTTGGCGAACTTCCTGAAGGATATGACCACAAATACATTTATTCGCAGATTGGTTTCAATGTCAAGCTTACCGATTTTCAAGCTGCAATCGGATTAGCCCAACTTAAAAAAGTGCAAAAGTTTATAGAGAAACGAAAGGAAAACTATAAGAAGTTGTACTCATTTTTTAGTCGATATCCAAAATATTTTAGTCTTATTGAGCTTTCAAAAAAAGAAGATCCGTGTTGGTTTGGATTTCCATTAATTGTTAAAAAAGAAGCACCATTTTCGAGAAACGAACTTACTGAATATCTTGAAAAACATCATGTAGGGACTCGTAATGTTTTTGCAGGTAATCTTCTTCGACATCCGGCTTATCTTAATCTTAAGAAAAAAAGAGTTATCGGAGATTTGAAAAATGCCGATGTGATCATGAACCAGGCTTTTTGGATGGGAGTTTTTCCGGGAATCGAATCCGAACAAATGCGCTACGTCTTAACCACCTTAAAGAATTTTCTTTCTAACTACTCTTAATTCTTTCAAAAAGATAAAGATTGTAAAACTCGTTGAGTTTCCATGTTTTTATGAGTTTATTAGGTTTAAAAATATAAAGTTCGTAAGCAGGGTCATCAAAAACATAAGGATCACGACTTACAACATAGAGAAATTGATTGTTGTAATAATCCTCGTAGTTCATTTTATAACCGTCTTTTTTTAAGTGAAACTTAACAACCATAGAAAGATTATCATAAACATGATTGACAATATTAAAGTTTTTGTAATGTTGGCCTTTTATTATTTCATAAGTCTTTTTTTCCATCAGGTAGTTCCAGTTTGGTGCCATGCCAAATCCATGCATCGGTCGTGGAATGTATAAAAAAAGATCGATTATTAATAGAACTAATCCGATCGCGAAAATCAAAGTGTACGAAATAAACTTTCGGAAATATCCAATGACTCCAACTAAAGCCAGAAGCACCAGGCTTAAATATCTGTGAGGGACGAAGTCTACAAATGAACCATAAGTATTTTTTGGAAGAAAAATATATTCACCAAGAACTTTAAGATTATAAAACTGATTTTTTAACTCAAAAATTATCATCGGAGAAAAACCTATACAAAAACCCAAGATCATGACGAATAATGACTTAATTTTATTTTTTGACAAAATTAAATAATAGAAAAATAGAAATCCAAGAACCACGAAGACTTGATAATGAAATTGAAGCATTATGCCAATGTATATAAATATCAAAAGTAGATTTCTCAAATTTTGCTTTGCCTTATATTCTCCCATCAAATAAACAAGGATGGTCGTTAGGGCAATGAGATAATTTGGACCAAAAAGAAAACGGGTGTAGTCTATAAAATAAAATGAAAGTGTATAAATCACAACCATCAACAAGGCTATTTTTTTATCTGCAAGTTTTTTTGTCCCAACATAAAGCGGTATGATTCCCAGAGAAGCAAAAAGCATGAAAATATATGAAGTTCCTACTGGGTCAAATCCCCCGAGCAAAGCAAAAAACATTGTTAAATAATAGTTCACTACTCCTTGCAGAAGTTCCTTGCCATTCACGCTAAGCGAGCTTCCAGGTCCTACAAGAGTTATCTCTTTGTTTCTCCACATCTCAAGGACATGCGCCATGCCGTTGCCTTGATCAAAAGAAAAATTCAGAACCGCAGTAAAATGAATTGACCGTATGACAATGAAAAGAACGATAAAGAAAATCACAGTCAAAATATCTGTTTTGGATTTTCTTATACTTTCAATCATAGGTTTATTATAATACTGTTATTGATTATTTGACTAAACAAATCTACAGTTGTTCAATCCAATTCATGAAATTAATCAAGAAGTTTTTAAAAGGCAACAATCTCGCAATAATATTAGTACTTCTTATCGTAAATCTACTCTTCATGAAGTTTTTTTGGGAAGAAATTTTTTTCGATAGATTTACTATTGGAGCAGTATGGGCAGAAGTAGTCGCTCTTGAATGGAAGACTGAAGCGATATATCAAAATATAATAAGCGACTTAAATCCGTTTGCAGCAAATAATAAATTTTTTTATCCCTTTGGGACAGATTTAGTTTCTGCAGAGGGTGGTAACGCATACTTTTTTGTTTTCTTGCGTCCTTTTCTTTCAACTCATCAATCAGTTTTTGCTATCACTGCCTTCGGACTACTTTTTTCAAGTATCGGCATGTATATACTTCTTAGGAATCTGAAAATGGAAAAGTGGACATCACTTCTTTTCTCTTTGGCATTTAGTTATACTACTTTCTTGCAACCAAGAGGCGCACACACTACCTATTTAGCACTTTATGTTTTTCCATGGTTCTTTCTCAGTCTTTTAACAATATTACAATCCAACAACCTTCATAAAAAAATATTAGCCACAATCGGAATGGGTGTAATGGCCGGACTAACATTATTTGTAAATTTGTATTTTTTCATAATTCTTGTATGGTCGATAATTTTTTTGTTTATTTATGGTTTGATTTGGGAAAGAAAATTACTGATAAAGCTAATAGTAAAAAGTTTTAAATTTTTTTCATTCTCAGGAGTGGTCTTTCTGATTTTTATATCCCCTTGGCTGATAGCTTTGTATGATACATATACATTTGAATCCATTCCAAAAATACCCGGATGGGGAGGATCCATAACTCTTTCTGCAGATATTTTTAATTATTTTATTCCTAGTCGTTATGCATTTTTTATGCGTCATATTGAGGGTTTTATATCATCAAAATTCGTTTTTGCTCGGACTATTTTCGAACAGTACGTTTATCCCGGACTTTTCATTCTTGGATCATATGCCATATTGCTATTCCTAATAATTAAAAGGAAAGCCCCTAAAAAGTTGATGCGATATCTTTGGCCATTAATTTCTGTCAGTTTAGCATTTGCACTACTTACCCTTGGACCCTTTTTACATGTATTTGGTAAATGGTGGATAGAAGTAGAAGAAGGAATTCGTATAGTCGTCCCTATGCCCTACATCATTTTTCACTATATGCCTTTTATGGCAAATGTGAGAGCACCTGGAAGACTCGTTGTCGGTTTTATATTTTTTGCAACTATTGCTACAGCATATCTGTTTAATTATTTTCTAAATAAGCAATCCGGAAATGTCAAAAAAATACTTATAATTGCAGGATTCGTCATTTTTTTTGTTGACCATATCTTTTGGGTTAGGACACCTCCAACTCCGATCTTTTTGCCAAAGAATATTTATCGAACTATCGCGAATGATAAATCTTCCGCCACATTATATGAAATACCATCAACAGTTCGCGACGGATTTAATTATTTTGGAGATAAAGACGGAATGTATTTTATTTATGGGATGTTTTACCACGACAAACCAGTATTAGGCGGCCATGCGGGTCGTCTGCAAAGATATAAATTTGAATATTATCAAAACAATCCATTTTTAGGATATTTAGGCAAATTAACGGACTTATATTTAGAATCAAATGTTGGACTTCTTGAATATGAAAGAATTTTATCACCCAAGATAAATAAAGAAGCAAGTATAGACGCAATCGATTTTCTTGATCTTAAATACATATTAGTTAACAATAACATGTCTTATTCGCCGTCTGTCTCAGCCACGCTCTCTTCTCTAGGTTTTAAAAAAACTATGACTGAAAAGAATTATTCCTTACTAACACGTATGCCTTCAAAGCGTGAATTTTTAAATATCAATCTATCTATGACTGGTGCTGACATATACCTCGGTGATGGATGGATACGTGAAGATCATGATAATTTAGTGCAGAAAAAGTCATCGCTCTTATTTAAAATAAATAAGCCAAGAGATATGCAATTGACAATTAAAGGTAGGACTTTTTTTAGTCCCCAACCCGGCAAACTTTATGTAAATCGGAAATATTTAGGGGTAATTGATTTTACTACAGAAGAATCCCGTCATTCGATAAATATTCCAAAAGATCAATTAAAACAAGGTATAAATGAAGTGCATATATTCTTTGAAAACGAATATCCGTATAATGAAATCGAAAAAGGTAGCACTGATTTAAATGGTTTTTCTGCACAGTTTAAGGGATTAGCTCTCACCGACAATTAAATTCTGTTATTTTTTAAAAGCCAGTATACACACCGTTTCAATTGGTCCAATAACCAAATCCTTTATTTCGTATTTTTTTGCAATTAAATTTTTTTTGACAATATTAACTAAATCATTTTTGGGTCTTATGTGCTCGCCGCGATCTAGAGATGTCAAAAATCGGCCGGGAAGATTTGAACTTGATTGTTTCACAGGATCACAGATTACTATGCATTTTGTAGTTAAAGAATTAAGTTTTTTTAATAGTGCAGCAAGCTCCTTATCGCTTATATGATGAGTAAGATCTATCAAAAGACCAACATCGTACTTTTTATCTTTTGGATTTAAATCGTTTAAATCTTTATCTTCAAACCTTATGTTATCGCGCCTATTTTTAAATTTTTTATTTGCAAAGTCTATATACCTTTTGTCACAATCTATGCCATAAAACTCCCCTTCTGTGAGATCATAATATTCACCAGTTCCACAACCAACATCAAGAACAGAATCTCCTTTTTTAATAACCCTTTTTTTGATGATAGATTTCCTTTTTCGATAAGATCCGATGATGAAATCTAAAAGTATGCGTGAGTAGTACCAGATATAACTGTTACCAAGTATTGTTTGAATCATTGGATAATTTTAACATTTTTCCTAAAAGTCAATAGTGAATGATTATTACTGATCTTTTTGTTATAGTTTTATCTATGAAAATTCTCTTAACAGGCGGAACAGGGTTTATTGGAAGCAATCTTATTAAAAAACTTCTTAATAGAAACAACACTCTTATTCTCATTAAAAGAAGCTCATCAGATATTTGGAGGATTAAGGAATATATAAATGACATTATTTATTATGATGTCGATATGATGTCTGATTTTTCTGGTATCTTTAAAAAACATCGTCCAGAGACAATTATTCATCTTGCCGGAATATATAAAAAAAATCCGATTTCAGAACAAGATATCGAAGATATGAATAATACAAATATCAATTTTCCAGCAAAACTTCTCAATTGTGCAGTACGGTACGAAGTAAAAAATGTAATAAATACAGGTACTTTTTTTGAATATGACAGATCACAAGGAGTGATTACTGAAGAAAGTAAAATAGTACCGTTAAATTACTATACTATTACAAAAATAGCGTTTGAAACAATTCTAAAATATTATACAAATGTCCATAACCTCCGCAGCGCGACATTAAAATTATTTTCTTCATATGGAGAAAAGGATAATGATAAGGTTATTCCTCTAATGATTGATTCTCTATTACACAACAGAATATTATTATTAG
>MFZZ01000043.1 GCA_001789555.1 Candidatus Roizmanbacteria bacterium RIFCSPHIGHO2_12_FULL_38_13 | reverse complement strand
CCAGGGCGCAAAATAAACATAGATCGTCGTAGTGTGATTTTTTCTAATTATTTGACGAAAATCATATTTGAAAATATCTTTCCAAACAAACCTGATTTTGCTTCTATTTTTATGAAATAAACTTCGGATAAACATTATTAAAACTAAAAAAAAATTTATGTCGATTGCTACGAAACGGGTATTTAATTCTTTTTCATTTGCTGTGTTTGCTGCTTCAAAAATTATTTCACCGTTGCCTGCGCCAAGATCGATCACCGTTTGATCGTTTTTCAACTCAAGTAATTTTATAATCCTTTTTATGTCTTTAGGGTTGGTTGGATAGTAGGGGACGGGATTTAGGTTTTTGGCAACGAAGTAGTAAATAATCAAACAAATTATTAGAACTCCAGCAATGTAAAACATTTGCTTTAATTATAGACATAGGTTGCATTTAATGTTTGCAGACAAAGAGTTGGAATAAAAGTGCCGAGGGATCGTCCCTATTTGTGCCGCAGGTGAGAGTCGAACTCACACGGTATTGCTACCACCAGTTTTTGAGACTGGTCTGTCTGCCATTCCAGCACTGCGGCAATGTCGGGATTGAGATCTGCAAAATTATTATATCATTTAGCGGTTTCTTTCATTCCTAATGAAGAGAAAAGTACCTAAAATCATGAAGACAATAAACATGGATCCGATAACAGTAAAATCAATAAATGGATTAAAGATAACCACTTTATCATACTCCGGACTGCCCAGGTAAAAAATGCTTCTTACAAAATCAAGAGCATAGGTCATCGGGCTTATTCTAGAGAAAAAAAGTAGTATTGGAGGTAAATCTTTTATTGGGTTGAAAACTCCGGCCAAAAAATACTGGGGAAAAATGATTATCGGAAAAATCTGGTTTGCCGCTCTTTGACCGCTCAAATTTGCCAAGACCAATATCCCGAACGCGCCACCAAAAAAACAGACAATCAAACCTACAGGTATCATGATGAGAATTTGCAGAAGGGTAAACTGAACCCCGACTACTAGAGCAAAAAGTACTATGCCTATCAACTGGGCAAATGACACCAGTGATTCGCCCAAGATTTTACCTATCATTATCGAGTAGCGTGAAATCGGGGAGATAAAAATTTCTTGGGTAAAATTGTTTTCCCGATCTTCAATAAGCGAAATTATGCCTGAAGCAGTTGACTGAAACAGAGTTTGACCAAGGACACCGGTAAACACGAATGTCATAAAATTAAATCCAATGTTTTGACCTAAATTTCGCTGGAGACTGCCGCCCAAAACACCGATGAAAATCACCGGAAAGATAAATGTGATTAGCAGCCGCGAGCGATCATTCAAAAACCTCATCAGATCTCGATAAGCAATCATCATTATGGCGTTTAGTTCGTTCATTTTCAAATATTTCGCTCGTAACACGAAAATTTAACTCGGTTTTTTTTGATTACTTCGCCACGTCAGACGTGGCTTCGCTCAAATTATTAATCACTATTATCAACAATTTCTAAATATGCATCCTCGAGTGTCGGTCTATGAATTTGTACAAATGACAGCTCGGTGTCGATCGTTTTCAAAAGATGCTGCACGCGTCTCTGCTTCAAATCAATTTTGACGTGATCCTCGATTTTAAAAGGTATGTGTTTGGACTTTAGTTCGGTGATGAGTTTTTCACGATTATCTGCATCGGTCAGCAGATACTCATCAATGAGATCGGACTTGATTTTTTCGGGAGTTCCAAAGTTCACGATTTTACCATGATCGACGATGCAGATATGATCGGCGTCTTCAGCCTCATCAAGATAGTGAGTAGTCAAGAAGATTGTGGTTTTTTCATTTTTACGAACACCGTTTAGATACTGCCAGAGGTTGCGTCTGCTTGTTGGGTCAAGTCCGGCTGTCGGTTCATCCAAAAATAACACTTTGGGCTTGTGCATGAGGCTACGGACAATTTCGAGTTTTCTTTTCATGCCTCCGGAAAAGGTTTTTATACTTTCAAAAAGGTTTTTTTCCAAATCCAAAATTTCGGCGAGTATACGAACTCTTTTTTTATAACTTTCGGGCATCAGTCCGAAGGCCGGTCGGAAAGGGTAAAGACCATATAAAATCGCGTGAAATCTGATGTTTTCTTCGGCAGTGAGGTTGCGATCTAGGCTTGGGTTTTGAAAAATGACTCCGATGCTGCGTCGGACATTACTGTGTTCTTTTTCGATATCATGTCCACCGATAGCTATCGTGCCCGAAGTTTTTGAAAGAGTTGTCGTGAGAATTGAGATTGTCGTGGTTTTGCCGGCGCCGTTTGGCCCCAAGAAAGCAAAAAATTCACCTTCATTTACATAAAATGAGATATTATCAACCGCGTTGAATTTCGCTTTATGATACCTCTTAACAAGATTTTTTACTGAAATAATTTTTGCCATTCTAAAAAAATATTCTAGCACATTGCAGGTATTAATAATCCCATATACGAGATTTTGGCACAGAAAATTTATCGGTTTTGAGAAAATAACTTAAAATTTTCTATATTCAATTTGAATTTGTAATTGACTTTTCTTCAAAAAAGCATTATATTTTGGGTGGAAAAAAACGATTTTTTAAAAAAAACGTTTATATCTCGCCAAAAATAAAATTTACTAAAAATGCAAAAAAAATCCGAGTATATAAAGGTCGCTTCATATGAGGGCCACAAAGGAGAAGTAAAAAAAGTAGTTCTTTTGTATTCAGGGGGCATGGATACATCCATCATACTAAAATGGATTCAAGATGAATACGAGGCTGAAGTAATCACGCTCACGGTCGATATCGGACAACAAGTTGACGACCTGGAATTGATTCGCAAGAAGGCACTCAATCTTGGAGCCATCAAAGCTTTTGTGATTAACGCAAAAGACGAGTTTGCCAATGAATACATAACAAAAGGCATCAAAGCCAATGTTTCATATCAAGGTAATTATCACCTTTCAACTCCTATTGGACGCCCACTTCTTGCTAAATGGGCGGTGAAAATAGCTTCACAAGAGGGCGCAGACACCATAGCACACGGTTGCAGTGGGAAGGGTAATGACCAGGTACGAATAGAAGGAATCGTACTTGCATTAAATCCAGATATTAAGATTATTGCCCCAGTACGCGAGTGGAAAATGGGACGTGATGAAGAGCTGATTTATGCAAAAAAAAATAAGATTCCCGTCAAGCAAACTGCTGCCAAACCTTATTCTTACGATGACAATATGTGGGGAGTGACCAGCAAAGGGGGAGAGATCGAGATTCCAGCTATGATACCACCTCTTAAAGATATTCTTTCGATTTGTAATTTACCTGAAAATGCTCCTGACAAACCAGAGTTTATAACACTTGAGTTTGTGAAAGGCATTCCGGTCGTAGTCAACGGAAAACAAAAAAAATTATCTGATTTGATATCTTATCTAAATAAATTAGGAGCAAAACATGCAATTGGCATAACTCATCATATTGAAGATCGGGTAGTGGGTCTTAAAGTTCGTGGCGTTTATGAGGCGCCGGGGGCTGAAATCATCATTCAAGCACATCGAAATCTCGAAAAATATGTGTGTACTGGTCTTGAAAATGAGTTTAAATCTGAAGTCGACACAAAATGGGCTTATATTTGCTATGCTGGTTTATGGTACGAACCACTAATGGATGACCTTAATGCTTTCATAGATAATGTGAATGAAAAAGTCACTGGTAAAGCCACCTTAAAACTTTATAAAGGTATTGCAGAAACAGTTGCAGTCGATACACCAAATTCAATTTTTGAAGAAAAACTAGCCACATTCATGGCCCAAACTGGATTTAATCAAAATGCCTCTTCGGGATTTATCGAACTCTTCACACTTCAGATGAGGCTTGCTCAAAGAGGTGAAAAAACAGTATTGCTTTCAATAGGTCGTCGAAACAATAAAATAAAACTATTATCTACAATCAAACAACTCAAGGAAATGAAATATAAGCTTTATGCCACGTACAAGACTCATAAGTTTTTACAATCACATAATATTGAGGCGATCTTGGTTCATAAAATATCCCAACCTCATAAAAAACCAAATTTGCAAGATTTGCTTGACGCCAATAGATTTGACCTTATTATCAATATCCCAACTTTACATGAAAAAGATACTACTGAGAAAGAGATCACAGATGGACAGGTCATACGTCATATGGCTGTGAAAAATAATGTTAAACTCATAACAAGTACAGGTGTAGCTAAAGAGTTTGTCGAAAAGCTAAGTTCATATAAAATAAGATAAAGACAGACATTGTAATTTCGAATTATTATTTAAAAATCAGAAAAATTATGATTAAAACCATAACTACTGATATTGTTGTTATCGGCGCAGGAGGAGCAGGTCTTCGAGCTTCAATTGAGGCGGTAAAAATGGGAGCAAGACTGGCAGTTATTTCTAAAGAACCGTTTGGGCGAGCACATACAGAAAAGGCAATGGGCGGACTCAATGTAGCAATAAAACCACCAGCAAGTCCCGAACAACATTATCAGGATACAATCAAAGGGGGATGGTATTTAAATAATCACAAACTGGTACATATTTTCACTCATGAAATGCCAGATAGAATTTATGATTTGGTGTCGTACGGTGTTAAATTTGATCGACTTCCCGATGGCTCATTTTATACATGGGCAGGAGGGAAACAATCGGCCCCGTTAAATTTATGTGCGGGTGATTATACCGGTCGAGAAATGATGCATGGACTTGCTTCAGAGGTCAAAAAACTCAAAGTACCATTTTATGCGCATTACTTTGTAACAAAAATATTTGCGGATAAAAAAGGAGTTTACGGCGTTTATGCTTTTAATCAGAAAAATAACAGGCCGGTTTTTTTCCATACAAAAGCGGTTATTGCCGCAGCCGGTGGGGCAGGTCAGTTATATAAAATTACTTCAAATGAACCCAGTAATACTGGTGAAGGATATGTTTGGGGGTTTAATATTGGCGCCGAACTGCAGGACATGGAATTCATTCAGTTTCATCCGACAGGAATGGCTTTTCCGGAATCGGAGAAGGGAAGCCTTATCACAGAAAAAGTCCGTGGTCACAAAGGAAAGCTGATAAATAGCAAGGGTGAGCGTTTTATGAAAAGATACCAACCGGAAAGGATGGAACTTGCGGGTCGAGATGAAGTTGCTCGCGCGATATATACCGAAGTCCAGGAAGGCCGCGGCACAAAACATGGAGGAGTGTATTTAGACGTTCGTGAACTAGGATTAAAAGATATTAAAAAACATATTCCTGAAGTGTATGCCAAGTTTAAAAAATACGGTGTCGATATTTCACGAGAAATGATGGAGATTACTCCAACGATGCACCATATGATGGGCGGAATCAGATTCAATGAGTGGGGTGAAACAAATATTCCTGGATTTTATGCCATCGGTGAAGTAGGAACAGGCATTCACGGTGCAAATAGACTGGGAGGTAATTCTCTTGCAGAGGGACAAGTGTTTGCGAGACGTACCGGAATAAGCTCAAGTATATTTGTCAGTAAAATCAAGCACAGAAAATTTTCCGACAAAATAATAAAAGACGAAACCAAACGACTTGACGATCTTGTAAAAAGAACAAAGGGAATTTCATTTAAGGAAATAAGAAAAGAGTTGGGATCAATAATGTGGGACAAGGTAGGGATTGTCAGAGATGAAAAAACCCTGGTGTCCGCTGCAGAAGACATAGAATCTTTGATTAAAAAAGCGGCAAAAATGAAAGCTACAAAAAAGACTCTACAGCCAGTACTTGAAACATTTGAAATGGTCAAACTCGCAAGAATCATCATTGCCTGCGCAATTGTACGCAAGGAAAGCAGGGGAGCGCATTTCAGAAGCGATTATCCAAAAATGAATAAAAAATGGGAGAAAAACATAATTGTCAAAAACGTAAGTGGGAAAATTAAAACTATTGTTCGTCCAACAATAAAATTGTAGAAGAAAGAGTAACTATGGATCAATATAGTGAGATTAAAAACGTTAAAATCGTTACACCTGAAAAAATTATTGAGGGCTCAATACTGTTTTCAAATGGAAAAATTACTGCAATTAAAAAAGGAAAGGGTTATTCAAAAGCTTATGATGCAAAAGGCAAATATGTCTTGCCGGGACTTATCGAAACTCATGGCCATTTTCGTGAACCCGGTTTGGAACATAAAGAGGATATTCCACACGGTACGCGAGCAGCGCTTGCCGGAGGCTTTACTACGGTTTTTGACATGCCAAATACCAAGCCGCCTACAACCACTGTCAAACTGCTTCGTGAACAAATTGAGCGGTATAAAAAAAAATCATTATGTGATTTTGCTATAAATTTTGGAGCTTCAGTTAAAGACATTCCCGAACTTGAGAAGGCCAATCCGCTTGAAATCAACGGGGTCAAGGTTTTTACGGCTGGCCATCAAACCACGCCAACTACAATTCCAAACTTATCCGATCAGGCAAAAATTTGGGAAATTGCCGCGCGCCGTGGTTATCCGGTTCTCGTCCACGCAGAAAATCAGGATTTGGTAACGAGCAGGGAAGAGGCAAGGAAAAAAGAAAAAAATATACTTGCATATTCAGATGCACGCAATGAGATGGTTGTGGAGATGGCCGCCTGGGAAGCAGTAATTTTGGCAAAATATTTTGGTACAAAACTCTGGATTCTGCATGCAAGTACCGAAGGCGAATTTGACGCAATTGATTATGCCAGAAAACAAGGATTAGTTGCAGCTGGAGAGGTAACCGGTTATCAACTTTTTTTTACGACAAAAGATTACAAAAAATATGGAACCTTAATTAAGGTGAGTCCAGCTTTACGAACTCCAAAAGTAAATAAAAAACTATGGGAAATGGTGCGTGAAGGAAGAATTGACGGTTTTTGTTCGGAACACACTCCGCATTTACTTGATGAAAAGAAAGGGGATATCTGGCAGGCAGCAAGTGGTACACCCGGCATTCAAGAGTCAGTTGCTGTATTTATCACCGGATGGGTTCGACAATTTGGTAAAAAGACATTGGAAGAAGGACTCATGAGACTTGCAAAGATGAGCTCGACCAATGTCGCCAACTTTTTTCGCCATTCACAAAAGTCGGGCATTAAAGTCGGAAATGACGCTGATTTTGTGATTATCGATGTCAAAAATTCCTGGAAAGTAAAACGGGAAGAACTATTTACCAAACTTAAGTGGTCGGCATACGATGGCATGAAATTGATTGGTCGTCCACAAGCCACTTTTTTGCGGGGGGAGCTTGTGTATGAAAACGGTAAAATCCTCACAGTGAAAAAAGGCCTTTGGCTGAAAAGAAAAAAATAATTCACTTCGTCAAAATAAGCTTTAAAAGCGCCATTCTCACAAACATACCACTTCTCATCTGGTGAGTCAAATAAACCGATCTTGGATTTTTATCAACTTCGGTAGTTATTTCTCCGATTCTAGGAAGCGGGTGCAAGATGATCGAGTTTTTTTTCATCTTGTTTGCTAGTTTTGCATCGAGGATAAACATATTCTTCATCTTTTTGTAAATTTTTGGATCCATTCTTTCTTTTTGAATCCGCGTCATGTAAATCACATCGATGTCTTTGATGATGTCGACGATTGCTGATTTTTTTTGGATTTTTGCTCCGACTTTTCGGACCATTTTCAAAATCTCATCCGGCATCGGCGAAAGCGGAGGAGAGATAAACGTAAAAGTAATATTTTGGAAAAGCAAAAGAAGTTTTGTGAGCGAATGAACTGTCCTGCCATATTTCAAATCGCCAACCATGGCAATATGTATTTTATCCAATCTACCTAGACGTTCTTTTATTGTCAAAAGATCAAGAAGTCCTTGAGTCGGGTGTTCACCAACACCGTCGCCGGCATTCAAAATAGGGACAGGTGAGACATCGGCTGCTTTTTGGGCAGCACCAGTTTCGTTGTGTCTCATAGCTATGACATCTGAATAATTGGCAAAAACCCTAATTGTGTCCTCGAGGGTTTCACCTTTTGAGACGGAGGAAAAGGTAATTCCCTGAATTGGTATCACTCCGCCTCCTAACCTTTGCATCGCTGCGATAAACGATCCAAATGTTCTACTACTTGGTTCATAAAATAGAGCAGTGAGAATTTTTCCTTTCAGATCGGTGATCGCTTTACCAGATTCAACTTTTTTTCGATAATTGATTGCAAGCTTAAAAACCGTATCAATATCTGATTTGGTAAATTGTTCGGTGCTCAAAATATTTTGTTTATAAAAACGACCGTTTATTTTTTTCATAAATTTAAAACAAATTTATAATAACGCTCGTAACTAAAATTTACTCGAAGGTGAACTCGCATCCCGCCTAAAAACGGCGGACCCTTCACCTCTTCGCTCTTCCCCGCAATGCGAGGGATCGCTTGAGGTTCACTGCTTTTAAGAAAAGTTTAATTTTTAACAACTGGAACATAATGATCCCAAGGTTCAATTGGTAATTTATTCAGATTATTATATTTTAATGATGACACGAAGAGTTTGGCCGCATGAATGTTCGTAATTAATGGAATATTGTGATCGGCCGATGCCCTGCGTATTTTGAAACCGTCTGTTATTTCTTTTTTATAAATGCGCTCACCGTTTTTTAGAGCTTTCTTATCGCGAATATTGATTACACAATCCACTATGCCATTTTGAATTAAGTCAACTACGGTTTGTGCCCCACCCTGATAGCCTTTTGGCACGGACTTTGTCTGAATATTAAGTCTGTGTTTGAGAAAACTACTCGTGCCTTCGGTTGTGTAAAGTGTGTAGCCCAAGTTATGCAGAATTTGCATGTATGATGCAAAATCTTCCTTGTATGCATTACCAACAGAAAGTAACACTGCTTTTTTGGGAATTACATGCCCGACTGCCAGCATGGATGTAAGAAATGCCGCTTTGACATCCGGACCAAAACAACCGACCTCACCGGTCGAAGCCATTTCTACCCGCAATATCGGATCAGCACCTGTTAACCTGGAAAATGAAAATTGAGGAGCTTTTATGACGCTATAGCTTGGGTATTCATATTTATGTTTTATTGCCTTTCCAAAAAAAGAGTCGACCACAGTGAACGCGAAGTTGTAACCGCTGCCTTTTGAGATCAGCGGGAAAGTCCGGGAAGCCCGAAGATTCATTTCAATGACAGATACGGTCGTATCTTCTCTTGCCAAAAATTGTATATTAAATGGACCGGTGATCGCATATTCCTTGGCAAGTTTTTTCGCGGCATCAATGATTTTTTGTGCTGTTGCCAAATATACTCTTTGAGCAGGGAAGATGATCGTTGCATCTCCGGAATGGACTCCGGCTTGCTCCAGATGCTCTGAAAGAGCATACAGCACGATTTGCCCGTTTTGGGCGACGGCGTCAAGTTCGATTTCACTGGCGTTTTCCCAAAATTTGGAAACAGTCACAGGATGATTGGTATTTACTTTTGAAGCTTTTTGTAAAAACGCCGAAAGCTCTTCCGAGGTTTCACAAATATTCATAGCGCTACCTGAAAGCACATATGATGGTCTGACTAAAACCGGAAATCCAACCGTTTTTGAAAAATCTATGGCCTGTTTTTCGGTCGTTGCGCTTACCCAACGAGGCTGCCTGATACCCAGTTTGTCAAGCACTTCCGAAAATATATTCCTGTCTTCGGCCCGATCGATATTGACTGCAGAGGTGCCAAGAAGCGGTAGTTTATATTTATGTAACTCGTGTGCCAGATTGTTTGGTGTCTGACCCCCAACAGAAACTACAAGACCAAACGACTTCTCAAACTCATAAATATCCATAACGCGCTCCAGATTGAGCTCCTCAAAATACAGTCTCGCACTCATATCGTAGTCTGTTGACACGGTTTCTGGATTGCAGTTTATAATAATCGACGCTTTTTTATATTTTGACAGCCGCATTGCCGTGCTGACACAACTCCAGTCAAATTCTACGGAAGATCCAATTCTGTATGGTCCTGATCCCAAAATGATGACGCCTTTTTTATGAAGTGGTTTTACATCATGATGGCTGCCGTGATAGGTGGTATAAAGGTAATTTGTTTTTGCCGGAAATTCTGCAGCCAATGTGTCGATCTGAAATATTGCCGGTGTGACATTTTTTTTCTTACGATATGCGCGAACAGTAATTTCTTTTGTTTTAAATTGTTTGGCGATCTCGCTATCAGTGACACCCATCCGTTTGAACCAAATCAGATCTTCGGTGGTTAATGACGTCAAACTGCCTTTCTGATTATGAAGATGTTTGTATACATCGACGATTTTCTGAAGTTCCTGTAAAAACCATTTTGTGATACCGGTCATTTTATGAAGCTCTTCAATCGAAATGTTTCTATATAGGGCGTAACAAATTGCAAACAACCGTTTGGGAGTGGGGCGCCTGATATGATCGGCAATTATTTTGTTTAAATCTGTGTCATTTTTATCGTCTTCAAGCAGTTTCGTCGAAGACGCACTCGTTACTCCAATTTCCAGCATGCGTACGGCCTTTTGTAAAGCTTCCGGGAAAGTTCTACCTATACCCATGACTTCACCCACCGATTTCATACTGCTGCCGATACGTTCGTCAGCTCCTTTAAACTTTTCTATGTCCCAGCGAGGAAACTTTACCACGACATAGTCCAATGCCGGTTCAAAAAATGACTGCGTAACTTGAGTAACCTGATTTTTTATCTCCCACAATCTTTTACCGAGTGCAAGTTTCGCTGCAACGTATGCCAGCGGATATCCTGTTGCTTTCGAGGCCAGGGCAGACGAGCGTGAAAGCCTGGCATTGACCTCGATAACGGCATATTCGATAGGCGCCGTGTCTTCACTGTTTAACTTATTTTTAGGGTTGGGATTTAATGCAAACTGAATATTGCACTCTCCGATAATTCCAAGACTTCTAACAATATCTATAGAAGCTCGTCGTAAAGTATGATACTCAAAATTTGTCAATGTCTGTGAAGGAGCAACAACTATCGACTCACCGGTATGAATGCCAAGAGGATCAAAGTTTTCCATGTTACAGACTGTCACACAATTGTCATCACGATCCCGAACGACCTCGTATTCAACTTCCTTGTAGTGATGCAGGTATTGTTCCACCAAGATTTGCGGAGAAAAGGCAAAAGCTTCTTTTGCATGAAGTGTCATTTCTTCTTTATTGCGAACAACTCCCGATCCTTGACCGCCAAGCGCAAACGCTGAACGCATCATGACAGGGTAACCGATCTTTTCAGCAGCATCAAGCGCAGATTTTTCCGTAGTGACCGCAAAACTTATCGGAGTCATTTGACGAATTTTTTTAAGATGTTTTGCAAATTCATCACGGTCTTCTGTTAATATTATCGATTCAATAGGACTGCCTAGAACCCGGACATTATTTTTTTTCAAAACACCGGATTTATAAAGTTCTACTCCACAGTTGAGGGCCGTTTGACCTCCAAATGAAAGAAAGATACCATCGGGTTTTTCTTTCAGTATGATTTTTTCTACAAAGTAGGGAGTAACGGGATGAAAATATACTCGATCCGCCAAAAACTGGGACGTTTGAACTGTAGCAATATTTGGATTAATTACGACAGACTTTATCCCTTCTTCTTTCAGAGCTTTTATTGCCTGTGAACCCGAGTAGTCAAACTCTCCGGCTTGACCTATTTTTAAAGCTCCGGAGCCTAGGATTAGTACTTTTTTAATTTTTTTCATATAATCAATTTGTCATCCCGAACTAGTTTCGGGATCAGATCCTGAAATAAATTCAGGATGACGTAATAATCCAGTTTTTTTTAGAAAATAATCAAATATCCATCTGGTGTCGTTTGGACCTGGGAAAGCTTCTGGGTGAAACTGAACGGACATAAACGGCCAACGTGCATGAATTATACCTTCGTT
Organism: Candidatus Roizmanbacteria bacterium RIFCSPHIGHO2_12_FULL_38_13; assembly: GCA_001789555.1. Lineage (GTDB taxonomy): Bacteria > Patescibacteriota > Microgenomatia > UBA1406 > GWC2-37-13 > CAYNLS01. Next base: position 33,625 of record MFZZ01000043.1, on the reverse strand, counting down.
TGTCCCGTCGTTGCCATTTGAGAACCATTCTTGAAAACCTTTCGGGATTTTACCTACGGCAAAACCATGGTTTTGCGTAGTCAGAAAGTACTTCTCCGAACCGTCGTGTATTTTACATGGCTGATTTTGGCTACGGTGACCATATTTGAGTTTATACGTGTCGCCCCCGGCCGCTAAAGCAAGAATTTGGTGTCCTAAACAAATACCTAGAACCGGAGTATTTTTCTTTAATAAAGCCGCGACAGTAGCAATAGTCGATTTAACTATTTTTGGATCGCCGGGACCGTTTGAGACCACTACACCGTCATATGTTTTGTTATATTTTGTAAGATCAAAATCCCAAGGAACTACAGTCACTGTCGCACCATGCCTCACAAGTGAACGAACGATATTTCGTTTCTGACCGCAATCGATAAGTACAATTTTTTTCGTTTTTTTTGTGTTTTCCGGAGTCACAGTATAGACGCTTTTAGTCGAGACCTCGTCGACGATATTTATTACGTTTGGGTCATACCAGGGTATGTCTTTGTCAATAATTATTTTCCCGAGCATTGCGCCCTTTTCACGAAGTTTCTGTGTCAGGAGCCTCGTGTCTTTAATCTCAATTCCAGGCTTTTTTTCTGATTTCAACCACTCGCCAAGAGTTCGAGTTGAGCTTGGATGAGAATTGTCATCGATGTAAGTGGAGACCACGATACCGGCAACATTTATTTGTCTTGACTCCCATGATTGATTTTCCGGCACACCATAATTTCCTATGAGAGGATAGGTGAATATGAGTATCTGTCCGCGATAAGAAGGGTCAGTCATACTTTCCGGATAACCTACCATGCCGGTTGTAAAAACTACTTCGCCGGCAACCGAGGAGTGATGTCCAAAATTCATTCCAACGAAACTGCTTCCGTCCTGCATTACTAGTCTTGCTTGTTTGGATTTCATAAATATATTTCAACAGATTTCCCCATGATAAGCTGATTTAGATGTGATCCGAAATAGGAAAGAATTTTCTTGGCAGTGCCTACGATAAATGGTTTTTTTGAACGCATCGATATTTTAAATTTAAGGAAAATTATAAATTATTATTCGAAAAATTGCAATTAATATTTGAAATTTACTTCACTTTTTGAATAATTATTGAATTAATAAGATAAAAATGTTTTTTCAACAAGATTTCATATTCCGGCTCAAATCATAAAGAATACATTAAAATAAACTTGTAGTATAAATTTACTTTACTACAATTGTGATATGTCAACAGAAGAGAAAAATTCAAACAAAGAAATAGCAGAGCTTCTTCGTAAAGTTTCCGCTGCGTATGTTTTAAAGGGAGAAAAAGAAAATCGGTTTCGAATCATTGCCTATGAAAAGGCGGCAGACGCTGTCGAACATTTATCACGTGAACTTCGTGATGTCTGGCAGGACGGCAAACTTTATAAAGTCCCAGGGATCGGTCCTGGAATCGGGTCGAGTCTTGAGGAATATTTTAAAACCGGCGAGTCGCGACATTTTAATGAAATACTAAAAGGTATTCCGGAATCGGTATTTACACTCATGAAAGTCCCTGGCATTGGGCCTAAGAGAGCCTTTAGACTCGTGATGGAATTTGGACTTACAGAAAAAGAAACCGTGGTTGATGATCTACTTAATGTTGGTCGTGCAAATAAGATTTCAAGTCTAGAGGGATTTGGCCAAAAATCACAGGATGATATTATTGAGGGCTTGGAAGTTTATCAAAAACGCGACCGATTAGTGGAGCGCATGCCTTTGCCATATGCTTTAGACCTTTCTGAAGAAGTAATAAAATATCTAAAGGAAATGACTAAAGTCAAACGTGCAGATGCATTGGGTTCACTACGTCGTCGAGTTGCAACAATAGGCGATGTAGACATCGCGGTTGTTGCGGACGATCGAGACTCTAAAGAAATCGTGGCACATTTTTTAAAATATCCGGGACTACGATCAGTAGAGGGGGCGGGCGATGCAAAAGCGTCGATACTTGCCGCGGGCAATATACGTATAGATCTTCGAGTACAGAATCAGAAGAGTTATGGCTCTATGTTGGAATATTTTACAGGAAGTAAAGAACACAATATTAGACTTCGAGAGTATGCTTTGAAAAAAGGATATTCGCTTTCGGAGTATGGAATCAAGAAGGTAAAAAATGTCATTCCCGCGCAGGCGGGAATCCAGAAAAAAAATGGATCCCCGACCGTGCCTGACGGCAGGCAGGTCCGAGTCGGGGATGACAAGCAAATAATTGAATTCAAAGACGAGGAATCGCTGTATTCATTTTTAGGCCTTCAATATATTCCGCCCGAGATCAGAGAAGGTACCAATGAGATCGATTTTGCCAAAGTTAATCAGATTCCACATCCTGTTGAGCTTGAAAATATAAAGGGAGATTTTCATACACATTCGTCTTATGATCTTCAACCATCACACGACATGGGCTTAAATTCATATTCAGAACTAGTTGAAAAAGCGAAATCTTTAAAATATGAATATATCGGATTTTCGGATCATAATCCCAAGAAATCCAATCTTTCAGACGAGGAGATAGTGACCATCATGAAAAAGCGAAAGGAGTATATTGATAAAACTCTTTCATCATCAGACATACATTACTTTATAGGTCTTGAAGTTGACATTTTACCATCAGGAGAACTTGCCTTACCTGAAAAAGCATTCGACTATGTCGATTACCTTATAGTTTCACTTCATAGCTCTTTCACTATGAATAATGCAGAAATGACAAATCGCGTCTTGAAAGCATTATCCTATCCAAAAGTCAAAATTTTCGGGCACCCGACAGCGCGTCTTCTTGGAAAACGCGAAGGAGTAGAACTAGATTGGGACAAAATTTTTTCATTTGCCAAGGACCGTCACATAGCCTTGGAGATTAATTCCGCACCTCCAAGACTTGATCTTCCGGACACCCTTGTCCGTGAAGCAAAAGAAGCCGGAGTCAAATTTATCATTAATACCGATGCTCACAAAGTGGACCACATGGATTTTATGCAGTACGGAGTTTCGGTTGCAAGACGAGGTTGGCTGACTAAAAATGAAGTAATTAATACAAAACCTTTCAAGGAGATCAAAAATTGGCTAAACAAAACATGAAAATTATTCATTTCGACGTTGATACGGAACTAAACAAATACTTTGACGGTGAAAAATATCCATATACACTACAAGAAATAACTGACAAAAAAAAATTTTCTGAAGTTGAGTGTATTACTATCAAATCTTTCTCATATATAAATAAAAAGACGCTAGTTTTTTTCCCCAAATTAAAACTCATTGTCACCCGTACCGTCGGTATGGATCATATCGACTTGGATTATTGCAAAAAGATGGGAATAGTCGTAAACAATATTCTCGATTATGGTTCCTTTAATATCGCCGAACATGCATTTGCACTTTTACTGTCAGGAACAAGAAATATTATAAATTCGCAAAAAGAAATCCAAAAAGGGATTTTTTCCTATACTAACTATTTAGGGATATCATTAAAAAATAAACGCATTGGTGTCGTCGGAACAGGAAAAATTGGCCTTGAGGTAATCAAAAGAGCAAAAGGATTTGAAATGGAAGTTGTGGCTTACGATGTTTATAAAAATGAAAAAGCCGCAAAGAAACTCGATTTTCCATACATTACTTTAGAAGAATTAGCAAAAACTTCAGATGTTATCACTCTACATGCGCCTTTACTGGACAGTACGAAACACATGATTAATAAAAAAATTATCAGACTTATGAAAAAGGGAGTAATTCTTATCAACACTGCACGAGGAGGACTTATTGATACAAGAGCGTTAGTCAATGAGATTAAGAAGTTTAGATGGGTTGGTCTTGATGTTTTGGAAGATGAAGAAAAATTTACCAAAAAACATCCTTTATTGACGTTCGATAATGTCGTCATCACACCGCATATTGCATTTTATTCTGATGCATCGGTGAAAAAGATAGCGGAAGAAACAGAAAAAATCATTTATGATTTTTTACATAAAATCTAGGGCAATCCTAAACAATTGAGCAATTTGTTGTTATAAAGGTTCCTCCATAAAAGGACTGATTAGGTAAATTCATTTCATCATATCTATAAAAAGTAACTCTACTTTCGCTTAAAGAACTTAAGATATGGTAATGTTGCCAATTAAAAATTAACTGTGTAAGTCGATTGTTGTTTGTTAAAGTGTAAATGTCTTTTCGTTTTGTTTTTTCCCTTTCATTAAAATACAAGTAATCCCACATCAATTCATTATATTGTTCACGATCCTTTCTATAGGGATTATAATTAAAAAAAAGAAAATAGATATCCATTATTTTAGCCATAACTAAATTGTTCTTACCATTACGCCATTTCATTCCGACAGCCACGTCTTCATGTCCATCTTGAGCGTAAACCAGTGAATAAATCTGTCCATATTTACCATTAGTCTCCACTACTGGCGTTTGTAATAAATCAACTGCGTCATCCAATTGTTGTCTGCTGGGTTTTTCTACATGAAGAATATTTGCCGCAGCATTCCACTGATAAGAATCTTTGCTCACTAAATACCTTACAAGATTTTGAGCTTTGATTGCTGCTGCTTCATTATATTCCGGATATCTCTCTGAAAGAGTGGACGTCAGTAGACTTGATTGAATTAGCTGTTCAGTAATATTCATATATTACTGGCATAGTATATAATGACAGTATCAAGAGTTCAATATTTATACTGTTATGACAATTAAAGCAATACTTTTTGACATTGATGGAACACTTCTTGATACTCACGAATATGTCTATCAAGCCTTTGAACACAGTCTTAAAAAACATCACAAGCTTCTAAGTAGGAAAGAGATTAAAAAAATTATGGGTAAACCACTTGAGGAATGTTATCAGATTTTAACTGATCTTGACGATGTCGGGGATTTAGCAGATAGTCATCGTGAGTTTCAAAGTAAAAATTACCACCTTTCAAAGACATTTCCTAATACAGTACCAACACTCGAAGAATTAAAAAATAAGGGTTTTGCTATGGCCGCAATCACGACCCGCGCTCGCAAAACCGCCAAAAAAACACTCGAGGACGCCGGAATTTTACAGTACTTCAAATATTTCATCGGTTTCGAAGATGTCACTCGACCCAAGCCTGATGCAGAACCCCTTCTCAAGGCTCTCAAATTTTTAGAAGTATCACCAAAAGATGCAATTATGGTCGGAGACAGCGAAGTCGACGTTTATGCCGGAAAAAATGCCGGTACAAAAACTGTGGGAGTGACTTACGGATTTCATGGAGAACATATTACAAAAACCCATCCTGATTATGTTATTAGTGATATTAAGGAGCTAATTAAGATAGTTTATAGTTTGTAAGTTACGAGTATCAAGTTACAAAAAACTACACAAAAAGAAGACCTAAAAAGCTGAAGATCACAACAATTCCAGCAGCAAAACCAAATTTTAAAGCCATGTCTTTTTGGCCCTGAAAGTTTATGTAAATTGTTTTTGCCAGCAGGTTGACCGAATTTATCAATATAAAAGCAAGTACACCTGTATAGTAGTTAATCGATTTTCCTGAAAGCTCGGCAATGTTTATGGCGACGGCGTCAATGCCGGTAAACGCGGCAAGCGAAGCAGCGACCAAAAATCCCTGTTGTCCAAATAACTCAAGTGTAATCCTTGTTACAAGCTTGATACTGATATACAAAAAGGCGAAGAAGAGCGCTGGTTTTATTGAAAGTATGTTTTCATTGTGATGTTTTTGCACAAATTCTTCATTTTTGTTGTTTTTTGATAAGTACCAAAATATACTTCCTGCTATGGCAAATCCGACTATTAGAATACTTAGTGTTGGAAGAAGGTTAAAAATATAGATAGCGTTTAAGGGAAGAAGGACAATGATCGCTGGAAAAAAACTTGCCAATGTCGAAAACAGAGCGCCAGCAACTAGCGGCAAAGTCTTTTTTGTTTTTTTACTATGCGCGGCCAGTGACTGGGTGGTGGCCGTTGATGAAACAAACCCCCCAAGGATGCTTGTCAATATAAAACCGCGGCCTTTTCTAAACATTTTTTCAAGCATGTATCCCAAAAGATCAACACCGCTTATCACGGCAACGATGAGCCAGGTGAGAAATGGATTGATGATCGGCAAATTATTCCATGTTGCTGAAATGTTTACTGCATTTAATATGCCTGTCATGTAGGGAATTTCTTTAAGTGTAATTTCCCGATTGGGGAGAAATGGCAGAATAACCATCGCGATTAGAGCATAACTGATGATTGCCTTAAGATCCTGTTCATGCACGTCGTGAACAACGTGGGCAACACGTTCCTTGTTGGCAAGAATAATCATGAGCAGTACAACAAGAGAAAGGGTTAATCCGATGGGGAAAACCTCAAGTCCGATGAAGAGTCCGATTAGATAAGTGTATATTGTTGCAATTTCGGTCGTTATTCCGTATCTTTTCGATTGAAGACTGGTGAAAACATAGTGTGCGCCAATCAGGAACATTGAAGTGATTGTCAGAATCAAAAATAGGCTGAAGTAGTCATGGTAAAGTAAGCCGGAGATTGTTCCTAATGCTGTAGTTAATGCTAGTGTGCGCACGCCAATCGTTGGAGTATGTTCTTTTTCATATTTGTCAAGTTCGTGTTTTTCGTGAACCTCTCGCTCAAGTCCGACGGCAGCACCGATGCAGAGGGAAATTATCAATTTTAGGAATGTTGATAGCTCCATTGGATTTAGTATACAGAAAATGTTTCATTGTTACATATCTTTCATAATTCATACATGTGTTTATTTTGAAAATTAATAAGCCTTAATTACATCACATGAAGACTGTTGTAGTATTGATACTTGAGTAAAAATAGAATTACTCCTTAATATATTTTTGAGCACCGACAGATCCTTTCTTTCAGTTTTATATACTACATGTAATTTATCATACTTGATTTCTTCAAATTTATTTAGAATAGTAGTTCCGATTCTAACAGGTTTTTCTAAACTTGATTCTATTATCTGTTTTGCTTTCATCGGTGAAAGTTCTCTATTAAATTCAAATATAAGATCAGGACCTGTTTTAACATTTACATCGTATCCAACTCTTTCTAGATAAGAAATATTATTAAAATGATTTGTAAGCACTTGTTCAATAAATGATCTTCTTAATAAGTCTGCTTTGTCTATCTCGTTATCATCATATAGAGCTCTATATTCCTCACGAAGCACTTCAAATTGAGGTAAAGGTATGTCTACAGTATAAATACTGGTATTTGGGAGATAAATGCCTGTTACATTTTTAGGTTCAATTGAGATTGTCTCAACTTTTATGTCAGAATTTTTAAGTAAATCAACAGCATCAACTTTAGAAAAATCAGGATTAGTGGTATTAAGTTCTACTGATATTTCCCCTTTATTATAGAAAGTACAATAGTTTTCAGTTATGATTTTTTTACAGAAGAAATGTATTCCGAAGCAATAGTTTTGGGACTTAAAACCAGCACATTGACATTGATTTGCAATATATTTGTTTTCTTCTTCATCTAAGTAGCCACTCAATTTTGAAGGAAAAACTAGCATGACCATAAAAACGTATAAAATTATAATGACTGCAAAACCTTTCAGTCCTTTATTAATCAGATTATCAATAAGCTCAAAAAGTCCATGAAGTATCACTCCTGCAATAACAAATTTAAATACAATAAATAGTGTATTTAAAAGGTCATCAAAATAAAGAGAGAAGATATTAATTATTTGTGACAGTAATAAAGGAAAGATAATTATGAAGGAGAGAAGGTAAGCAAAAATTACATTAATGATTCTTCTACGGCTCGGATAACTTTTGATAAATTTTAAAGCAAGTAGCTTTACAATGATGCCAAATGTAATAATAAGGAAATAAGCTCTAATAAAAAAAATAAAAATATCCTCAGCAGATGGAATTACAAATCCCAAATCAGACATAGATTAAATATAGCATTTTCGGAAAGAATAGGTTACCAGATGCGGAATGCTACTAAGCAACTTATTACATCCTTTTAATAATTCGTGCGTTATAATATGCGCATGTTGAAACTGGCAGAAGAGATACTTGACAAGATACCCAAAGTAGAATACGCGGATGTGCGGATAGTTGATCAGGAAAACGAGGACATTGCTACAAAAGATGGTATTGTAGAAGCTCTTGCATCAGGACATTCGCTCGGTTACAACGTCCGAGTACTACATCATGAAGTCTGGGGATTTGCCGCATCCAACGATTTTTCTGCAAAAGGAATTGACGCAACAATCAAAAAGGCAATGGAAATTGCCAATTCTTCAGCAAAATACAAAACCACAGACGTCGCCTTGGATTCTCAAAAATCAATAACCGCATCCTACAAAACCCCTATTAAAGAAGATCCATTTAAAGTTCCTCTTGAGGAGAAAATTGATCTTTTATTGAAAGCAGACCAGGCTCAAAAGGTGAGTCCCAAAATTGTTATTTCTCAATCGACATATCAAGCAAATAAAGAACGAAAATATTTTGTCTCAAGTAATGGTTCAAAGATAGATCAGGAAATTATCTGGACTGGCGTAGGTATAGAAGCTTCGGCAGTATCTGGCGCCGAATTTCAAAATCGTTCTTACCCCAATTCTTTTCGCGGTCAAAACCAAACACAAGGATTTGAACTTGTGCGCGAACTTGAACTTGAAAAACATGGCGGTCGGGTCGCAAAAGAAGCAGTAGATTTATTGTCGGCAGATTTATGTCCAAGTGGAGAATTCGATCTCATTTTAGATGGTAATCAACTTGCATTACAAATTCACGAAAGTTGTGGGCATGCGGTAGAGCTTGATCGTGCACTTGGATATGAAGCTTCATATGCCGGTACAAGTTTTTTGACACCGGAGAAATTATTTAATTTTCAATACGGATCACCGATAGTCAATCTCACAGCCGATGCCACGATTCCTCACGGACTTGGTACATTTGGATATGACGACGAAGGTACAAAAGCACAGCGAACTTATTTAGTAAAAAAAGGCATTTTCCAAGATTATATTACTTCTCGTGAAACTTCAGTTGAACTTCAGAAAATTAATCCAAAATACAAGAAAAATAGTAACGGTACTGTTCGCGCCTCATCTTGGAGTAGATTGCCAATGATCAGAATGACAAATATCAATCTTGAGCCAGGGGGAGAAGAGGGCACAGGAAAAGGCTGGAAACTTAAAGATCTTATCGCGGATACAAAATATGGAATTTTTATGTCGACCAATCGCTCATGGAGCATCGATGACAAGCGTTATAACTTTCAGTTTGGAACAGAAATCGGCTGGGAAATAAAAAACGGCAAACTTGGACGCATGCTCAAAAACCCGACATACCAGGGCATTACTCCACAGTTTTGGAACAGTTGTGACGCTATCTGTGGACGTCCGGAGTGGACGGTGTGGGGAACTCCAAATTGCGGTAAAGGTCAACCGAGTCAGGTTATGTACACCGGCCACGGTGCCAGTCCGGCACGTTTTCGAAAAGTAAAAATCGGAGTTGTAAATTGGTAAACATATGCAGGGAGAAAAAAATTTAAAACAAATTGCTGACAAAGTATTGAAGTTTTCAACAGCTGAAGAAACTGAAGTGCTGCTTTTTGTCGGAAATAATTCATTGACCCGTTTTGCTAATAATCAAATTCATCAAAATGTGGCTTGGCATGATCTTGGCATCTCGATTCGCATTGTTAACGATAAAAAAATCGGAGTTGCCTCAACTAATGCATTTGATGACGAATCATTAAAAAAATTGGTTGATAAAGCGATTGAGCTTGCAAAGTTGCAAAAACCTGACAAATATTTTATATCACTTCCGGATAAAAATAAAATTCCAAAAGTAAAAAATATTATTTATGACGCAAAAGAAGATGAGCTTGCTAGGGGAGTTTATACAGTTATTAAAAAGGCAAAAATAAATAAACTGACTGCTTCAGGAGCTTATGCAAATGATAATTCAGAAATGGCCGTTGCCAACTCGCGAGGTGTTTGGGCATATCACGCAGGATCTTCATGTAATTTATCGACTATCATTTTGGGTAAGTCATCAAGTGGATTTGCGGCAGATGTTGCTCGTAAAGTCAAAGGTGTGGATGCTGAAAAAGTAGCAAATATAGCCATCAAGAAAACACTCGACAGTACAGAGCCTCAAGATATTGATCCCGGAGAGTACGAAGTAATTCTTGAACCACAAGCGGTATCTGAAATGTTGGCATTTTTCCAGTGGTATGGTCCAAATGCTCGTATTTATCATGAACAAGCAAGTTGTCTTTCGGGACAAATGGGAAAACAGGTGTTTGGAGAAAATATTACGATCATAGACGATCCTTTTCATCCCGATATTTTTCCAATGCCGTTTGATTATGAAGGTCAGCCAAAAAAGAAATTGACCATCGTTCAAAACGGAATCCTAAAAAATATTGCTTACGATTCTTATTATGCAAATATATATAAAAAGAAAAATACCGGTCATGCATTACCGGCACCAAACACGATGGGACCGATACCATTGCATTTGTATATTAAACCAGGTAATAAAACTAGGAAAGATATGATCAAATCAGTCAAAAGGGGATTACTCGTGACACGGCTTTGGTACGTCCGAGTTTTAAATCCAAAAACTTTAAATGTGACTGGCATGACTCGCGATGGAACATTTCTTATTGAAAACGGAAAGATAGTGAAACCGGTTAAAAATTTGCGTTTTAATCAAAGTATTCCAAAAGCTTTAAATAACGTTGTTTCGATAGAAAATAAATTGACCCGCCTTGCCAGTTTTGAAGGTGAACTTGTGAATCTTATGCCGACACTTCACATCAAAAAATGGCAATTTTCAAGCGGAACTCTTTTCTAAATTATCAGTTAGGAGAATTTACAACATGGTTAAAAAAGAAAATGTAAAAACAACAAATATCATCAAAGGGTCTCCGCAAGACACACTTAATACGACTCTCTCACATCTCACAAGCTCACATGATGCAGCATTTGTTTTTTCTGAAAAAGGTGCATTTTTAGGGGTGGTAAATCCATATTATAGTCTTATTCATTCATCATTCCCAGGAACGACAAAAATCGAACATTGCCTTTTTCACCCTCCGCGCATCATCATCAACGATTCTCTTGAACGGGTTTCCAAGATGATGATCGAGTCCAAAATTCATTATCTGCCGGTTTTTGATGGAGAAAATAAATTTATAGGTATTATGACGGCAAGAAGAGTTTTAAATCTGTTAAAGGATCTTACCGTTTCCAGACTGAGTCTCGGTGATGTGCTCCTGAACAAAAAAAGGCCATTGGTGACTCTATATGAACATGATACGATCGCACAAGCCTTACATTTATTTAAAGAAAATAAAATTTCAAAACTTGTAATCATTGATAAAAATATGAAGCTGCAAGGTGTTTTGACTTATTACGACCTGATTCCATATTTGATGGCTCCGGGTGTACGCAACAATCGAAGTATGCGTGCCGGTGAAAAAGAACAGTTTAATAAGATGAAAGTGAAAAACTATGCCAAGCCCACAGTAATTGCACTTCATGAAAATGCTAAAGTCAGTGAGGCTATAGAGCTTATTCTTACACGTTCAATAGGTAGCGTCATTGTCGTTGATCATGAATCGCATCCAATCGGTATTGTTACAACACGTGACATCATGCAACTTATTCAAAAAGGCAAAGTACCCAAAAAAATTGAAGTCTCAACAAAACACAACGAATCCAGATACAAAAAATTAGAAACGGATCTTGAAACATTTGTACGTTCGCATATAGCCAAAGACAAGAAGGTTCGTAGCGCAAGAGTACGTTTTGATATTGAAAAAAACGGCGGTCTTTTTAAGATCTCAGTTTTCCTGGAGCCGGAACAAGGTGAAGTGCGAGTTTTTGAACGCGAAGGAAAGGATCCGGTAAAACTGGTTAAAGAAATAAAACAGGCGATTAGAAATCAGTAATGCTTTTTGTTTATAATTGTTCATTATGACGATTTTAATCACAGGCGGGGCTGGATTTTTGGGACTGCATCTTGCACATTTTTTCATAAAAAAAGGTTGGCACGTAAAACTTTTTGATGTTGCTCCATATCCAAAAGCGGAGTATCCGTCGTCTGTTGAATGTTTGACAGGTAATGTCCGCAACAAAAAGTCTCTCGCAAAAGCCATGAAGGGCGTTGAAGTTGTCATACACGCTGCCGCCGCATTACCACTTCAAAGTAGTCAAGAGATCATGAGAACCAATGTCCAAGGCACTAAAAATGTCCTTGAAACATGTTTGAATTTTCATATCAAGAATGTAGTCTATATTTCTTCAACCGCCGTATATGGAGTGCCCGAAAAACATCCGGTTTATGAAGACGATCCGCTTGTGGGTGTTGGGCCATACGGACAAAGCAAGATAGACGCAGAGGAACTTTGTAGGATGTATCAAAATAAAGGCCTTATCGTAACCATTATCCGGCCAAAAACTTTTGTCGGGACACATCGGCTTGGGGTTTTTGAGATTTTGTTTGATTGGATCAAAGATAATAAAAAAATCCCTCTTATCGGATCGGGCAAAAACAGATATCAACTTCTTGAGGTTTCAGACTTGGTTTACGCTATTTATAGTTGTATTTCTCATCAAAATAAAAAAGCGATTAATACTGTTTTCAACGTCGGAGCTTCAAAATTTAAAACCGTGCGCGAAGATTTGCAGGCAATGTTTAAAAACGTCGAATCAAAATCAAAAATATTGCCGACACCTGCTTTTCCGATAAAAACTGCACTTATGATTTTTGAATATCTGAAGCTTTCACCACTTTACAAATGGGTCTATGCGACTGCCGATAAAGATTCTTTTGTCTCGATTGACAAGATCATGAAAGTCACCGGCTGGAGACCTCGGTACTCAAACACCGAAAGCTTAGTGAAAGCATACCGCTGGTATGAAGAACATTATGATGAGATCAAGTCCCGTGGTTCTGGGACGACGCATACTGTAGGCTGGAAGCAGGGAGTGTTGGGACTTTTTAAGAAGTTTCTGTAATTTATTTTTGCTATACAGTCTTCATTCCAGATTCCCTGCCTGCCGGCAGGCAGGTGCCGCTCGCCGCCTCGAAAAATGCGTGAAGATAGCCCGCATTGTTTCAAGGTCTCTGGCTCGCGCCACCTGTTCCGCGTAATGTTTATAATAGATTTTATCTAGTTGCTTTAATCTAGCAAATATGGTATGAAAAATGCGATTGTTATCTTTTTTATAATCGTTTTATTGGCCATTTTTTTCCGTTTTTATCAACTCGGTGCAAATCCGGCCGGATTTTTTACCGATGAGGCAAGCATTGGTCTCAACGCTTATTCAATCCTGCAGACAGGTGCCGACACATACGACCGTCCATTTCCGGTTTATTTTGAAGCGGTTGGTGATTATCGTGATCCGGTGATGATCTATTCGTCGGTACCTATTATTGCCTGGCTTGGTCTCAATGAATATTCGGTCCGATTTGTCAGCGCAATCTATGGTGTTGCCGCAGTCATCATGATCTATTTTCTGGGATGCCAGATTGGTGGACAGAAAGTCGGCCTCTGGTCAGCATTTTTACTTGCTATATCTCCTTGGCATGTGCTTTTCAGTCGGGTCGGTTTTCAGCTCATAGCTAGCATTTTCTGGCTCATTTTTGGCTTGTATTTTTTCCATAAATCTTTTAAGAATTATCACTGGTTTGCATTGGCGCTATGTGGATTTATCCTAACTTTTTTCTCATATAGTTCGATTAAATTGTATTTAGCTGTGTTACCGATATTGTTTCTTATATCACGTCCACACGAGCTACTTACTCTTTTAAAAAAATGGCAGATATGGACTATGACGGCGGTCGGGATCGCTGTTGTTATCATTTTGATTTACCCATATCTTTTGGATGGCACATTTTTTAAACGCTGGCAACAGGTTGAACGGAAAGATTTTAATGTTCAGAAAGTTGCTCAAAGTTATATTAATCACTTTTCACCGGTTTTTCTTTTTGAAAAAGGCAACAGCGAGTTTCCCGATGAAAGTGTCCAGAGACATTCAATACATGGTGTGGGGGAGCTTTACTGGTTTCAGGCACCGTTTTTGATCTTGGGTATTGCTTTAATAAGTTTTAGAAAAAGCTTAAAAAAAAATTATCTTTTTTATCTTTCGTTTCTGATTATTTATCCCTTGGGATCGATGTTTACCGAGGTGGTGCCGCAGGCTACAAGAGCAAGCGCCGGCATTATTCCTTTCCAGATCATTACTGCTGTTGGGATCACGGAGTTTTTTGCATTGATACGCAAAAAATCATTGCTTGTTACAGCTCGTGTCATGGTTGTACTCGTTGTTGTATTCTCGGTTATTCATTTTTTCTTTGCACTAAAAAATTATCCTTTAAAATCAGCCGATTACTGGGGCTGGCAGTACGGATATCGCGACGTCATAAGTTACTTTAAGTCAAAAGAAGCTCAATATGACGATCTTCGTATTACACACCGTTACAACTCCGGAAGTGAGTTATTAAATTTTTACAGCACTATTATTAACTGTAAAAAATGCAGCGTCATGAACAATCCGATCGAGATTGATCAAAAAAGAAAACAGATTTTTGCTGTCCGATTTGACGATCTTAATGAAGCAAGGGAGCGTTATCCTAAGTTAAAATTCCACACGCTTGAAAGAATTTATCTGCCAAATGGCTTGACTGAAATCTGGATCGGCGAGTTCAGACCTTTTCAAAAATTATAATTTTGGGATGATCGTATACTGTGAATGACTCATCAGCCGCATCATCTATGATCTCCATTTTCCAGGGACCTATTTGGAAGGTAGGATAACTCGTGAATTCAGCGACCTTTTTAAATCCCAATTTTCCGGAAAAAAGATCACTGTAATACTTTGAAGTCAATGGAAAACAGAACTCGTATTTGTCGCAGTCATCTAGTTTTTGAAGCGGAACATAAAGACGATTAGATGCGATCACGATGTAATCGCTGCGATTTAGTTTTTCATTTAATAATGACCATTTAACTTCATTATCTGGCCGATCATAAAGTGTAAGTTCAACATATTGGTAAGGAACCCTGTCATTTACCGGCACGCGGTCGTCCCAGTGTTCTACAGCGATTGAAGCACCTTGTGGAACGTTCTGATTTATCCACTCACTGGCCAAAATGCGGGTAGGACGATGATTATAAATTTTGATAAATGCCGATGTCCATACCGCAATTAAAAGAAAGATCAACGAAATTACAATGATTTTTTGAATTGCTCTCAAATTTTTTGAGGCAAGACCAAGTCCATAACCTGCTACAAGAACAAAAAAAGGATACATTGGTAGCATATATCTCATAAATTTAACTGCAGACCGTCCGATAAACAAAAAATACCACATGTACCAGGCGTAGAAAAAGATTAATATTGTTAATTTTTGATTTTTGATTACTGAATTCAGAAAATTGTTTGTTAGAGTTTTAATATTCACTTTGACTATTTGTTCATAAAGTCCAAGCAGAAAAAGTACAAAAATGAACGGTCCCAGGCCCCACACAGCAATATTTTTAAGGTAATATACATACGGTATCGAACCTACATACTGCAAAGTGTAGGGAAAGATGTAAGCATTGCTGTTCATGGCTATTTGTACTTTAATATCGGAAATAAATCTGTCATAAAGTAAAAAAGCATATGGCATAAACAAAAAGGTAAAAATCACAGCTGTAACGATGAAGATAAAAATTTGACCATATGGGATAATCTGAAGGAAATTTTGTATTTTGCCTGCCTGCCCGCGAGGCAGGTATTTCGTATTTCTAAAATAGGGAAGAGCAATAGCCGTCAAAATTAACGGGATAAAAATCGCCGCAGTAACTTTTGTAGTTATTGCTGCGGCAAAAAAAACTCCTATAAAAATCGCTGTCTTTTTATTTGGGTTTTGGAGATATTTAACGATAAGATAAATCAGCATTGTAATGAAAAGATTCAAAAATACATCTACCACAAAAAAATGCGTGTTTTGAATCGGAAAAAATGCCAACGCATACAAAAAAGATGAGAGAAACGCCATGAACCCATTCTTGAAAAGAAGCAGCGAGATGCGATATATCATTATCAAAACGATCAGGTCTACAAATATCGACATACTTCTTCCCACATAAAGCATGCCATCGTAAGTCGCAATGTGAGAGCCAAAAATGCTATCTGTAATCTGACTTAAACCTTTAAGTAGGTAAACAGGAAGCGAACCATAGTTAAAAAAGTCAGGATCAAGTCTCGTAAAAAAATTTATCCTCTCTGCTACAATCATCAGCATTCTTTCATCGGGATGGAAGTGATAACCTTCGTCCCAGTTTAGCCCATGAAACCGAAGCAAAAACCCGACTAAAACTACAATTAAAACTGGAATAAAAGTAATTTTTCTAAACATGATTTTCTATGTAGTCCATAGCCTTTTGTAACGATAAAAATTTTGGATTGTAATCTAGACTCTGATCAAACAGATTAGTTATCCAGATACAACGGGCATTGGTTGTTTTATTAATATGCTGTACGATGTCGAAATTATCCTCAATAAAATAATCCAGTTTCAATTGTTTAATTTTTTCTTCTTTAAAAATATGTGGTTGTAAATCGTTTTTATTATGATAGACGGCCGCAAACGTAATATCTTTATTTAGTTTTTTTATCCATTGATCGAAATCTGTTTTCAGACAGTCATAGCGACTAGTTACTATATATGCCTTAATTTTTTTCTTTTTAACCAAATCGTCTATTTTTTCAACACCTTGAGCGATAAATAGACTTGACCAGTGAACCAGACGCCAAAGTATTTTTTCCGGATGTGATTTCGGGTAGTAAAAATTTACGCTGTTATTTAATTTTTTTTTAGGCAATAGTTGTTTGAGAGTGACTGTCAGAGGTCGAAATATTCGGGCTGGATTGTAAAGTAGTACGCCGTCAAGGTCAAAGCCTATCCGAAGGGGATTTTCCTGATTTTTATGTGGCATATTGCATTATATAAGAACGTTGATTATCAAAGAAATTTTATTATACTTGAAACATTAAGTTGTCACTTATTTTATATGTTACCAGTAATTCTTGATTTTGGAGTCTTGAAAATCTATACCTACGGGGTTTTTCTGGTGCTCGCCTTCTTATGGAGTACATTTATACTTTGGAAACACGTAGCACTTACTTCTTTCCATGAAGACGAGGTTTTCGATGGGGTATTTATCGGTCTTTTTGGAGGCTTGATTGTTGGAAGAACTGCATATGTTTTACTCAATTTTGAGACCTTCAAATTTAACATACTTAAAATGATACTCATAAACGGTTACCCGGGAATTCATGCGGTTTCGGCAATAATTGGCTTTTTTATTTTTGTTTATTTTTTTACCAGTGTCCGAAATATCGGATATCTTAAATTTGTTGATTATATCGTCACGCCTTTGCTGCTTGCGTTTGCGATAGTGAAACTTGGAGGATTTTTTTCGGGTAGTGAAATTGGGGCACAAACTAAATTTTTTATTTCCCTAAAGTATCCACAACTGGATGGTCAACGTCATTTAACCGCACTGTATGAAAGTATTTTTTATTTTTTGGGCGCAGTTTTTTCTTATAATCTCCTCATGTATATTAGAAAGGAGAAGTTTTATGAAGGATTTAACCTGATCTTTTTTATATGGTACATATCGCTTGTGATCACTTTATTTGATTCTCTAAAATCATTTAGAATTATAATATCAGGTGTGAGTTTTGATATGGTTATAAGCAGTTTAACCCTATTGACAATAAGCGGGTATTTCGTCTATTATTTTAGGACTTATTTGTTAGGTTTTTTTAAATTAAAAAACAAACACAAAAAAAGCTAAAAAAGTTTATAATCAATAACATTTATGAAACCAAATATCTTAGAGAAAATTAAAAAAAGTCTATTGGACGAACTTGATAAGATAAAAAAACAGATATCCGAACTTCAAGCTGACGACCCTTTTAACGATCCGGAGCATGTAAATAACAATGCTGCAGTAGACCATGATGTACGAGAACAAGAAACTCATCAGCGAATAGAGGCGGAAATCGATACTATAAAGGAACGTCAACAAGATATACGTATAGCTCTACAGCGCATTGAAAAGGGTAGATACGGATATTGTAAACGGTGCAATACAAAAATTCCGTACGCACGGCTGGAGCTAATCCCAGAGACAATTTACTGCGTCAAGTGTGAGTCAGAAATCAAAACATGACCAAAACAGAAGTATGATAGAGTAGAGACATGAGAGTAAGGTATGTTTACATAATTTTGGTTTTGTTTGTTGGTGGTTATTTATCTTTTAAATTCGCACAGATCTTCGGTGATTCATTGTTTTTCAAAAATAAAGACAGGATCAACATGGTCATATATGGTCAGCAGAGCGCTCTTTATTCTATAGATACAAATGAAAGCAGGCATTATGTTCTTTATTTTCCTCCAGACTTGAAAATGCAGGTTCCTGGAGGATATGGAAACTATCGGGTAGGTTCTCTTGGTAAACTTGCAAAATTAGATGGTAATCAGGATATTTATAGAAAAACATTTGCATTTGCCACAACTGCATTTGTAGATTATTATTTTTATCCCGCAGGTCAAGAAGTTTACTATGGTGAAAAAGTGTCAAAGACAGTTACACAGCCATCGTTTTTCGATTTCATCAAGTATCGCAGTAATGCAAGCATCGTTGATAGAATCTATTTGCTATTAACTTTTTTTCGCATAAATCAGGCAGACATTACACTTATTGATTATCTCGAAAGGACAAATAGTGCTAAAAAAGATATCTTTTTTCAAGAGGAGTCATTTAAACAAGAGAGTATTGGTCTTTTGTTCCAGAAAAAATACAGAACCGAACACAAAAGCGTCCAAATACTTTACGATGATCGTTACCAGGTTGCAAAAAACATTGCCAGTTTACTGGAGGGAAATGGTATCAGAGTGAACGATATTAGTATAAACTTCATTGATAAGAAAAAATGTCTTCTTATCGAGGATAGACCAGACTCAAATCAATTCTCGAGTACTGTGGTAGACATGGCCGATTACTTTGATTGTTCTATTGTAAAGGGTAAAACCGACGTTTATGATATAATTTTTGTGCTCGGTAATATTGAGGACGATTGGGAAGTAGTATAAGTTTAAAAAATCATGATAATAATTGTTGTAATGGTACTTTTTGTTATTTCTCTAATAATGGCTTTTTATTCTATGAAGGATTTTCATACTCCACAAGAGATTTCACGACTAATTTCGCTTCGTAAAATCAGAGGAACTATCATCTTTTTTAAAGACAAAATAACCCATTATTCTTCATCTTCCTCTTCAACATCAACATAATTTTTGAGATCTTCTTTGTCCTCTTCTTGTTCAAAATCTACCCATTGATCGTCCTCGTCAATTTCACCAGAATCTTCATGCTCTCCGTCTGTACTTTCTTTCTCCTCATTTTCAATCTTTTGTATGTCGTTTAGCATGGTATGAGGATTTGAGGGAAAAGAGGGGTAGTGCTTCACCTTCTTGCCTTTTGAGATTTCGACAACAAAAATTGCAACCTGGGTAAGATCAATTTCCTTTATATATGTTTTATAGCGACTCGACTCTTTGATGAAATAGAGGAGACGTTTTGAAATATCGTCAGGTAGTGTACCAATATATTCATTATCCATTGAGCGTACTTCTAGTCGGCGTTTTTTTGATTTCAGCTTGATCTCAACGCCGACACTAAGACCGGCTAGGTCTTCTTTTTTCCCGAGATTTACTAGCTGAACTGTTCGGGTTTTTCCGGGAACTTCGAGAAATAAATCTGGGTCAAACTTATTGGTATTGTTTGTTTTTAATTTTTTTTTCTTTTCGAGGATCTGAATTTTTTCAAGATGTTCAGTTGCGATATTGTTTTTTGGTTGTAAACGAAGTGCCTTACGATAAAATTTCTGGGCATATTTTAGATCGCTGACCTGTAGATAGGCATAGCCTAACCGTAAACAGGCGTCGATATTGCGAGAATCAATTTTTAAAATATGTCGATTATGTTCAATAGCTTCTTGCCAAAAACCACTTATAGCTGCATCGATAGCCTTTTGTTCCAAAATTTCTTGGGGTGTCATTTCACTTGAGTATAAGAAAATTAGCGGGTATGTCAAGGGTGAAATCTGCTCGACAATATTTTATACTATGAAGCTATGAACGTTATTCAAAATTTGCATGAAGACGTCTATAAAAGATGGTTCCGATTTGTCAATTTTATTCCAAAACGTATAAGGATCGTCATCGCAACTGGAGTAATGACGCTTGTATTTCTGCTCTCAACATTTTTTTCATTTGGAGACACATGGTGGATGTTTATTTTTCTGATTGGTGCGGCAGCTTATCTAACGGCCTACTTGGCAATATTTGAAGGTATTGATAAGGTCGAGTGGTACATGCTTTTTATCATGCCGATCTTATTTACACTCGCAGCCTATCTCTTTTACTTCCTACTGCCGGTAAGGTGGTTGACAAGACTTCCTTTTGTAATTTTGTTTGCGCTTGTTTACTATGCAATCTTACTTACAGAAAACATATTTAACATTGGAGTAGAGAAGAGTCTTCAATTGTATCGAGCTGCATTTTCGGTAAATTATTTACTACATGTTTTAGTGATGTTACTTTTAATGCAAGTAGTTTTTTCTTTCAAACTACATGCATTTGTGAATGTATTTATTGTTTTTATAATCGCCCTGTTATTATCCATACAACTTTATTGGACTGTCAAACCCGATGCAAAGTTTGACAAAAATTTGTTTTTGTATTGCGCGTCAACAGCGATTCTACTTTCTGAAGTCGTGACGATATTGTCATTTGTTCCATTTAAGACAAATGTAGCCTCTCTTGTAGTCACTACTATTTATTATAGTTTAACGGGAATTTTATACCATCACTTCGATGGAAGACTCTTCCGTAATGTCATTCGTGAATACCTGTTTGTTGCCTTTTTTGTATTTTTTATCGCTTTTTTGACCCTACGTTGGTAAAAGTTTATTTGAAATTATTTTCTTCGTCAAAAAAAAATATGCGCCATGACAAAGTAGAGAAGAGAGGAGAGAGAGTGTTTTGTTACAAATAAAGAAATATTCACGAACGTGAATAATATATCCTATAGTATTTTATTTTTATTTTATTATAAGGTAAATAAACGTTTGTTTAAAATTCAAATTAAACATATCACTGTGTATCATATAGTGTGGATAACTCTATCACACACTCTATATTAATGATAATTTAAGCTCAAAATTCTATCTTTAGAACTTTATAACAGTCTAAATATAATGTTTTTTGTTAATAAAATAAGAGATTTTTAAGCTCAAAATTGGTATTTTAGAATATTATAACAGTCTAAATCATAAGCAATCTGAACCTTTCAATTCCAAAAAATCTTCCATAAAGGCTTTGCGACAGCCCAATTCTTACAATAATGCGGTAATTCAAATTCTTTCTTTAATATTCAACAAACACTAAACCTCTGCTTAAGCACTCTTCCTGGAAGAGAGGTAAAATAATCGGAAATAGGCAGAGTTTATATGGAACAATAAATAAAATAAGACGTAAATAAAATCGTGTAGTATTTCTGTCTATTTGAATATTACTACACTTTATGAAATACATAAAAATAACCGATACAAGAAGTAAGAGAAGTAAATATACATAACGTCGTAAATTGCATCTTTTACGACGTTAACTTCAAAACATGGCGGAGAAGTGCATTTTTTTTGATTTTTTTACTTTTTACAAAAACTCCTTTTTTATTTTTTATATTGCTTTTAATTTATTAATCCGCATCACCTTGTGTCCCGACCATAAGTCTGGTCTATTTTTGTTTTGGCCACTGCCCTATTTAGATTGTTGTGAAGGTATAAATCGTTATTTTTTTCAAAATTCCCTACTCTCTTATATTCCCCGACGCCAAGCTAGATATTTATCAACTGATGAGCTAATGAAGTAACCGCTTTTGGCAACAACGTAATCATGAGTAGGTACGTAGTCGACCTCAAATCCGCCAAATCCTTGCTTAAACAGAGTCAAGCCTTTCCATGATGTAGGTGTGCGGCCGGGTTTATAAATTCCATAAAAATTGTAGTATCTACATCCACGCCGTTTTGCCTCCAAAATCGAATGCCATTGCAAGTCATATGTTACAGGATATGGTGAGTGAACCGAAGCACCTTGGTGATAAAAGCCTGAAGATTTTGTAAAGAGGACTAATGAGCCGGCTTGAAATATTGGCAGGCCTTCCTGGGCAAATTTTGAGGGTACTTTGCCTAGAAAAAAAAGAGAATTCTGATCTGTATTAAATGCCTGAAACTCTTTCAGTATAAATTGCTTGGGATATGGAGTAAAACCTTCACGATTAAAAGTTGCTTCATACAATTTCCAAAATTCATTAAAGGCAGATTCATCATTATATTTTGTAACTTTGATATTTTCTTTTATGCTTTTGCGAATTAAGTAGCGAGTAGTTTTGCGCATGCCTTGCAAAATTTCATCTTCATTTTGAGTAATATCTAAAACCCACATGGTTTCAGCATGAATATAAATTGGTGATTTACGATACCCAAGTTTGGCAAAAAGTTTATTATTTTCCGGATTATTGGTAAAAATCGGAGCGACCCTAATAAATGAAAATCCTTGTTCTTGAGCAGCTTGTTTGAGATAACCGGTCAGAGAATTGAGGCCTTCGGTCACTGTATCGATTTTATTCTCATTTATAGAAACTGATAATTTTGTTTCGTGAATATGAAAAAGAGGACCGTGGGGAATAAACAAAAATTTACCTCGTTTTGAGCGTATTTTGATAGTTAGAGCTATCGCAATGAGATCGTCTTTATGATATATACCCAGCCTCATGATCTTGTATCCTAAAGATTTCTGAAACTCACCCCAAGCCCAGGACTGATGAAATGACGGCGACCCAACCTCACTAAAAAATTTTTCCCAGACGTTTTTGGCGGTTATTTCATTGATTACCATATGATTTACTCAAGTTTGATTTTTCACCAGATCGACGATCTTGCTTGCTTGGAATAAAGACACCTGTGTAGGTAAATTAACAACTTCATTCACAATCTTTTCCGCAACTGGACAACTTCCTTTTTTATAGTTTGTCTTTGACATGTCAAAGCTCTGTGGTCCTACTATTTGATCATACCACTGGCCAAACATCATACCTTTTTTTTTGGCTTTTGCAATGAATTGAGATCTATCTTTAATACAAAATGGGTATCTGATTAATGCCAGATCTTTAATTTTCGAATTAAAAGATTTACCGTAATAGTTTGATATTACCGTTCTTTTTTTAACAACGTCGTTAAATGTTTGGAACTGCGAAAGCAAAAATATTGCGCAAATATTTGGAAATGATTTCAAAAAAAGTAAATCAAAAAAACCCTTTTTTTCAAGCTTTGTAACTTCCGGCGTAAATATGCCCAAAAACCTTGCAATCCCATGAATGAGTTTTCCCAGACCGATTGAGTAAGTTTTTGTTATTATAAAGCTCCAAAATTTATATAGAAGCAACTTAATAAGGAAGATCGATCTTGGATTTTTTAAATTCTTATCAATTTCATGAAGATTGGCATCGAGGCGTTTATATTTAGTAACGATGGCGCCACCAAAAACACTGGAAATAAATTTAGACCGACCGAAGGACATAAGTAAATTAAATCTCTCTTTATTGCTTTTAAAAAGAGTAAAATCCGCCCCGTGTGCAATATCTTCAATAACAACGATGTTATTTTCTTTCGCAAGATCCAGGATCTCTGTTCGGCTCTTTGGAGTAATGCCATAAGTATGTTGCAGTATCAAAACCTTTATTTTGGTGGTAAGCTTTTTTTTAAAATCTTGTATGTTCATGCTGTAATCATCGGAGTTGATATCGATGTATACCGGTTTCAGACCAAGTTTTTGGATCGGAAGGACGACCGCGGCACAGGTGAAAGCTTGGACGAGAATTTCGGTGTTTGGTTGAAGGGACAGAGATTTTAGAAAATAATACAACGCACTCCTGCCAGATAAATAAAAGTGTATCGAAGTGTCTGATGAAAAAAATTTTTGTCTTATTCTTTGTTTGAGTTTTGCTGTTTCGCCGCCGTGATGCCATTTCCATGGCAGAAAAAAGTTTTTTAGTGCCGTCAGAGAATCCTGAAATTTTTCATTAGGAGCAAAATCGGTGAGAATCATATTTATATCAATAAAGTGTTTATAATTTTTTCTGGAAATCGACCTTCGACAAGAACAATTGTATGTTTATTTAATATCGATAGTAGTGAACGTTGTAGTGCTGTAACGTCGTTAAATGTTTTAACTAGATTTTTACTATCTAAATCCGCAAACAATTTGTCGGTGGTAAAGATGCGAATATCAGTTTCATAAAGCTCGTGCAGGATGCGTTCGTATGAAGACTTCTTCTCTACTCCAAGCTCGATAATGCCTTGAGAAATGACAACCTTATTTTTATGAGAAAAATTTCCTAATACTTTTATTGCCGCCACAAATCCATCTACGTTTGAGTTTACAGAGTCATTTAATATCGTCGCTTTTTTTTCCCCTTTGTGAAGCGAAAGTTTGCCTTCCAAGGGAGACATTTTTGCTATTGACTTAATGATTGTCTTTTCTGTCACTCCAAGGTCAAGTGCAAGTGCGACAGCCGGTAATAAATTGTTGACATTATGTTTTCCCAGCAGCGAAGTTTGTGCTACGAAATGCCAACTTTTATAATGGATGACAAACTTTGTCTGTGTGGGTTTATTTTCAAGCACACGAGCCCAGATAGTATCTTTAGATGAAAAGCCAAAAAACGTTTTTTTTGTTTTTACGGACTTGAAAACTTCATGATCTTTGGAAATATCCGAATTTATATAAACCGCACCTTGTTCTTGAACATTTTGCAGAATTGATGTTTCTTCGGTAATTAGAGTTTCACGATCACCATATAGGTCAATATGTTGGTTGCCAAGTCCGGTTATCACCGCATATTGAAACGGGATATACCATGAGGCTTTTTGTATTTCCCCTCTTTTGTAAGCTCCAAGCTCTACCACAAAAAATTCGGTGTCTTTTTTAAGATTTTTGATAATTGAGATGGCAACGCCGATGTCGGTATTCATATTTTCGTCAGTCTTACCTGTCTGAAAAGTGGCTGAAAGCAGTCGATAAACATATTCTTTCACTGTGGTTTTACCGTAACTTCCCGAAATTGCTATAAAAATAGTCTTTGATCGTCTTACTCTTAGATAAGAGTCCATTATGACATAGCTTCGATAAATACCGACAGGTATATCAGTAATTAGAACACTAATAACTACGAAAATAAATGAAATATACGGCGCAAAAGGAAGCAGTATATTTAAAAGAAAATAAACAATCGGAAGTTCGAAAACACTAAGTAACAAAACGGTTTCGTAGAATAAAATCAATAAAGCAATAAGTATATTTCTGGCGCTTAATGCAGGAAACCGGATATGGAAACTGTAGAATATTTTAAAAAATCCTTCTTCTCGTGCCATGCTCATAAACCTGTCAAAACGGTATTCTTTGATCTGAAACAGGTAGATCAGATGAAGGCTTTTGAGAAAGATAACAATAAGGGTTAAAAGTATTATGCCAAACATAAAAAGGTTTTGATTTCTGGCCAGATGAGCTCCGGATGGACAATCGGTAAATTATGTCGTGTTTGTGGCATGACTTTTATGATCGAATTTGGGATGTTTTTTTCTAATTCATAACCCCATAAAACAGGAGTCGTATGGTCATCTTCGCCCCATAATATCAAAGTTTTTTTTCTTATTTTTTTGGTTTCACTTGTAAGATCTTGAGTGATGATTTTCCTGAAGTTAATTTCAAGATGTGGATACTTTGTAAGATCAGAATCTTTGTGAAAAATTTTGTAGTAAAAATTTTTGATATAAGGTTCAAGTGTTTTTAAAACCACGATTTTATTTCTGGGAAAAGTTTTAAACAATCTTGCGAGTTTTGATATTTTTCTTTCTCTTTTAAATGAGCTGTTACATAAGATCAGTTTGTCAATGTATAGCGCATAATGAACTGTAAGATAAATACCAAGCTCTCCGCCAAAAGAGTGGCCAAAATATGCAATATTTTTGAGTTTTAAACCTTTGATAAAAAAGGCAAGATTTTCCGCATAACCATCTACTCCCCAGTTTGGAGGCGGATTGTCGCTTTTGCCAAACCCGGGCAGATCTATCAAGATCGCAGTATATTTTTTTGACGCCAGTATTGCCAGCTTGTGCAAGCTATAGAGGTTTCCGCCCCAGCCATGAACAAACAATATCGTATTGCCCCGGCCGAACTTTTTGTAATGAATCTTTCGATTATCGATACGTATATACATAATTAGATTAAATCTTTCGCTCGTAACCTAAAATTTACTCGGTTCCAAGCAAAGATATCATTAGTATCCATATAGTCGTGAGTGGCATGTTGCGTGGAAACTCGTAAATTTTGATTACTCGCTCGGATTTATTGTTATTTTATTCCTTCAAGTAATACTTTTTTTAACTCCTCAATTGAAGGCGGGTTGTCGATTTTTTTACCGTTTAAAAAAAATGTTGGTGTACCTTGAACATCAAAATCACGTCCCGAAACCAGATCGGCTTGGACGATGTCTTTGACAGTCTTTGAGTTCATATCAGTTTTAAATTTTTCAAGATCTAGTTTTAGCGACTTGGCGTATCCCGTAAATATTTCTTCGGGCTTGTCAGTTTCCGACCACTCTGGTTGTTTTTCAAAAAGAAGATCGTGGAACTCAAAAAATTTTCCTTGTAATCCTGCTGCTTCGGCCGCATGAGCTGCAGAGCGAGCATTTTTATGAGCAGAATCAAGTGGAAAATGACGGTAGACTAAAGTAACGTTTTGCAATATTTTTTTTGAATCCGCATCATCACTGATATTTTTTATAAGGTTGTAATAGACTCCGCAGGCAGGACATTGAAAGTCGCTATATTCGATGAACAATATTTTGTTATTTTTTGACCATTTTGTATGATCACTTTTTCTTACAGATTTAAGTTCTTGATATTCTGTTTCCGCGGGACCACTGCCGCTCGTGAACATGTATGCTGCAACCAAAAAAACCATCATACCAATTATTGACAGCGTCGTTACAAGAAGTGTATTCCTGTTCATGTGTACTATTATAAAGCATTTGTCAATAAATCAAAGAGTAGCTGTTGCGATGAAGATCACTCTGACGACTAAGTTGATGGATATTGTGTTGGTTGGTTTTTTTATAAATATATCTGACCAAGATTTTGTAGATGTCATAATCAAAAATCAACTCATCCGATTCTTGTGAAATCAGACACCATTTATCAACCAGATATTCTTCTTTTTTGGCATCAATAGGATCGTAATCTGTGATCACTATTGGTCTTTGAAAGGGCCATTGCTTGATCTTGTACTCGCTTAGAGCTTCGATAAATCTGATGTTGTGAGCAAGATGGTTTTCCTTTCCGACACAAGCGCCATTGCACTGCTCAATTTTATAGGCAAAACAAGATCCGGTCGCTTTTTCAAGAGCAAGAATTTTTTGACATAAACCATACTTTTGTGCCTGTCTGATAAGATATTCTTTAGCCACCTTTTTGGTCGGAAAAATCGCTAACACATCATCGACTGTGTCAGGGTCAATTTGTTTGACTTGTTCAATTAACGGAACAAAAAAACCTTTTTTGTCTGAAGTCTTTGTAACTACAACAATTGTTTTTAGCAAGCGGAGTCGACGGTTGTATATAGGCTGCATCTCTTTGATAAGCTTTGCCTCGGTAAGTAAGGCACCGAACTCGCCTGCCGTTGTGATTGTGTCAATCTCTTGGAGTTGTTGTTTGATATTAAACTCGCGGGATGAATTCTGATCGCTCTCAAAATGTGACAAAACACGGTCGCGGATGTTGATACTTTTGCCTATATATAGCGGTAATTTTTCCGGTCCGTAAAAAATATAGACTCCAGGTCCATCGGGCAGTGCTTCGATGTGTTTTTCAGTCAGCGTCGGAGGGAGTGAGGGTCTAAACATCACTTTTTCAATGGTTTGTTCGATCTTTATTTCGGAAAATTTAGCGATCAAATAATCATAAAACTTCCAGATTATTTGAGCATCATCGTACGCACGATGCCGATAGTTTATACGTAAATTAAATCGATCAATGATCGAGTCCAGATTGTGCCTTCGATACTCCGGAAATAAAGCTCGAGAAAGTTTTACGGTACATAGCTGTTTGGTCATAAAACCCATACCGTAGCGTCGAAACTCGTTTCTCAAAAAACCGTAATCAAACCTGACATTGTGGGCAACAAAAATTACTCCATCCAAAATCTCTAGAATTTCTTCCTTCACTTGTTCAAATGTAGGCGCAAATTCAAGTTCACTTGGATCGATACCGGTTAGATCTTGAATAAAAGGCGCAACCGGCATTTCCGGATTGATAAGTTGATTATAGGTGCGTGTAAGTCTGCCGTTTTCTACCCGCAGGATACCGATCTCGATGATGCGATCGTGACGCATATGCGATCCTGACGTCTCAACATCAACAAAAGCAAGCTTCATAAATATCATTATATTAATTCTCTTGACTTATTGACAACCGTATATTATGATCGATTAATCCCCTATGGGGAGATTAGATATGGTACACATAAAAAACAATAAACATCGTATTCTTCATAGATTAAAAATAGTTAAAGGACACCTGCAAAAAGTATATGATATGATTGAAGCCGACCAATACTGTATCGATGTACTACATCACTCGCTTGCCGTACAAAAGGCTTTGAAACAAATTGATATGCTCATGATGGAAGATCATTTAAATACCTGCGCGATTCATCAGATAAAAGAGGGAAAAGAAAAAAAAACAGTGCAGGAGCTTATCGGAATTTATAAGTTTAAATAATTTTATAATGAACGCTCGAATACGTCGGCTCTGCGTACCTCTCAAGTCGCTTCGCTCCGTGAGCGTGCTCGATCGAGTATTCTTCGCGTTCTTAGGAAAAAAATTCTATGCCTAGAGAAAAATACTGTACTTTATACGTTTCCGGCATGCACTGCGCGGCATGTGAGCTTGTGATTGAGCGCAAAATCAAAAAAATGCCGCGTGTCACTTCGGTCGTCGCTTCTCTAAAAGACAGACAGGTGGATATCACGGGACATGTCGATATTGAGCAACTTAACGAAGAATTTTCTGAACTTGGCTATTCATTCAGTTCTAATGCCATGGGACAAACTCAATTGAATTTTAAGAATTTGTTTACTGCGGTTATTGTTTTAATTTTTCTTACCGTTATTTATCTAGTAATTGAAGATACAAAAATTTTGGCCAGGTTTAGTGTCACTAAGAGTTCTACTTTGCCGGCATTTTTCATCCTTGGAATTGTCGCCGGTTTGTCAAGTTGCGCTGCTTTAGTCGGCGGGCTGCTTTTATCTTTGTCAAAGCAATGGCAGTCACTATATGGTGGAAAAGAGACAAACAGGCGCTTCATACCCTTTGCCATGTTTAATATCGGGAGATTGATTTCTTTTGCGCTTCTCGGCGCTGCACTTGGATTGATTGGTTCATTTTTCAAAATTTCCTTAAGTTTTATGTCGATTTTTGTAAGCGCTGTTTCTTTTTTTATTATTATCTTGGGCTTGCAAATGCTTGGGGTGCCATTTTTAAAACGTTTTAATTTTTCGCTTCCCCATTTTATCACAGGATATGTAAGCGATGAAAAAAACTTCAGCGGAAAATATATGCCGTTTATTTCAGGAGCGCTCACTTTTTTTCTCCCTTGCGGATTTACTCTTATGGCTCAATCAATAGCACTTGCAACGGGCAATCCATTAAGTAGCATGTTAATAATGAGCGCTTTTGCGCTTGGAACTTTACCTGTGCTTGCTTTTTTGAGTTACTCAAGCCTTAAATTTCAAACCCATGAAATTTATGCCCAAGTTTTTAATCTGGTTGTTGCTGTATTTATTATTGTTTTCGGGGTTTATAACTTCAATGCATCACTTAACGTTTTAGGTGTCGCCAGTTTGAGCGATTTGTCTTTTATTGATGAGTCGACGAATACATCTTCAATTTCTGAAGGATCAGGAGTAACAATAATTAATGAAAATGGAAAAGAGTTGCAGGAAGTGAATCTTGAAGCTGCCGGTTTTGAATATTTGCCAAAGGAACTAACGCTAAAGGTAGGTGTCCCGGTCAAACTGAAAGTCAACAATAATGGGGCTTACGGTTGCGCGCAAGCGATGTACCTGCCGGGTCTTTATGAAAATGTTATTTATCTAACTGAAAAAATTACTGAAGTTGAGTTTACTCCGGAAAAAAAAGGTAACTATAAAATCAGCTGTACCATGGGTATGGTCCCGCCAATTTCAGTCCGCGTCATATGATAAAAAAAACTTTTCCCATTGTCGGTATGCATTGCGCTTCATGTAAAACTTTGATCGAAGATGTCGTCGGTGAACTTACCGGTGTAAAAAATGTGATGGTGAACTTCGCAACCGAAAAAATTACCGTCGAATATGATGAGGACAAAGTAAATATTGAAAAATTAAAAAAAGCGGTGGCAAGCGCCGGTACATATCAAATGGTATATACCCCTTCAGGCACTACTGTTCTGGCTTCACCTCCTGAAGTAGAAAAAATGTCCATGGAACATCACAATATGCATCATGACGAAGAAAATTCGGATCAACATGATCACGGAATTCCACTTGATGAAAAACTTCGCAATGAGCTCTACAATAATTTAAAAAGACGTGTCACTTTGATGGGACTTGGTGCAATACCCTTTCTCATATATATGTTTTGGATGGCATTTGGGATGAAGTTTGGTTTGCCTGAGTTGAGTAAGATTTTGCCAAATGTGAATTTTTTACAGTTTTTACTCGCCACACCGATACTTTTTATTGGCGGAAAAGATGTTTTTGTCAGCGCGTGGACTGCAGCAAAAATAAAAGCCTCAAACATGGATACGCTTATTGCTCTTGGCACCGGCACCGCCTGGGCGTATTCAACAATTGTTACCTTTTTTCCCCAGACATTTTCTACTACCCTTGAGGCAGGAGGCGAGGTCTATTTCGAAGCCTCGGTATTCATAATTTTTTTTATTTTGCTCGGGCGGCTTCTTGAGATGCGGGCAAAAGGTCAAGCTGCCCAAGCTATAAAAGCACTACTTCATCTTCAAGCTAAAGAGGCAATTGTTATTAGAAAAGGTAAAGAAATTCGTATCCCGGTTGAATTTGTCATGGTTGGCGACACCGTGGTTGTCAAGCCGGGACAAAAGTTTCCCGTTGATGGAACCATTGTCGAAGGCTCGACTGAAATTGACGAATCAATGGTGACCGGTGAATCCATCCCGGTTTATAAACAAAAAGGTGATGCGGTGATCGGTGCAACGATCAACAAATCAGGATTTATCAAATATAGAGCGACCAAAGTCGGTGCCGATACTCTACTTTCACAAATTATCCGTATGGTCGAGGAGGCGCAGGCCACAGAGGCACCGATACAAAGGCTGGCGGATCGGGTTTCTTCTGTTTTTGTGCCGGCCGTAATCATCATTGCCACGTTAGCATTCGCTTTTTGGTTTACTACATCAATACCCTTTGCAACTTATATAGCCATTACCGTACTCATAATCGCCTGTCCTTGCGCTTTGGGACTGGCAACGCCGACCGCTGTACTTGTCGGCACGGGAAAAGCGGCAAGGCATGGAATTTTGATTAAAGACGCTGAAGCACTTGAGATTGCACACAAGATAAATGTTATCGTTTTTGATAAAACCGGCACTTTAACAAAAGGTAAACCGGAGGTAGTCGATTACGAACCTAGAGATAAGACAATTTCCTCACTTCTCTACTCCATTGAGAGGCGCTCACACCATCCGCTTGCAGAAGCAGTTGTTTCTTATTTTGAAGACAGCACCTCCCTTACTCCCTCCTCGAGGAGGGAATCAAGGGGAGGTGTAAAAGAATTGGAGGTTTCATCTTTTAAAGACCACCCGGGACTCGGTATTGAAGCAAAAATAAATAATAAACATATTCTTGTCGGAACAGAAAAATTTTTAAGGGAAAATGAAATAAATATTTCGGGAGATTTTGATAAAAAAATAAATGATCTTCGTCATTCCGGGAAAACCGTTTCTTTAGTTGTGGTTGACAAGGCGGTGCTTGCGGTTGTCGGGATTGCGGATACAGTGAAAGAAGACGCCAAGGAAACTTTGAGTAAACTTCACGATATGGGAATAAAAACTATGATGATCACCGGAGACAATAAAATTACGGCTCAAGCTGTAGCGCAAGAACTCGGCATTGATGAGGTCTTGGCAGAAGTAATGCCGGCAGATAAATCAAAAAAGATAAAAGAACTTCAAAATATTCGTCATTCTGAACTTGTTTCAGAATCTAAAAGATCCCGAAATGAATTCGGGATGACGTTTTCTAACAAACGTCAGATTGTCGCCATGGTTGGAGACGGTATAAATGACGCGCCGGCTTTGGCACAAGCCGATGTCGGCATTGCCATGGGGACCGGAACTGACGTAGCTATCGCAACCGGAGACATTGTCCTTGTTAAAGGAACGCTTGAAAAAGTAGTTCAAACCATCAAACTTTCACGTCAAACTCTTGCGATTATAAAACAAAATTTATTCTGGGCATTTGGCTATAATATTATCGGTATTCCGATTGCAGCAGGATTGCTTTATCCGGGCTTTGGCTTATTATTGTCACCAATTATCGCCAGTGTGGCGATGGCTTTGAGTTCGGTATCTGTGGTTGGAAATAGTTTGAGATTGAAGTATCAATAAGAAAATAATAACCTATAGTTTTATAGTATAATAAGATCTATTATTCAATTGCCTTGAATGATAGTATGTTGGCTTTACAAGAAGCTCGGACTCGTTTTTCTACTTATGCGCATGAGCATGTACTTTTAATGGAGTCATTGGCTGCTACCGGAGTTTTAGCTTTTGCTTTACTCGCTGGGAAGTTTTGGATTAGTACTCATGATTATCCACCTCGACCCGAGACAACGTGTATGGCACAGGCAGATACGGCACAGCAACAAGATTTTCTTAATTCACTTGATTTCATGAAAACTAAGGGATGGACTCCTCAAGAGCAAACAGCTGCTATCAAGCAATCGTGTTCTACTATTCAGGAAGCTCATAATCATTACTCTCGGCCCCTCGGTCAAAGATAATTTGTTATCATATCTACATGAAAATAATGAAAATAGCCATTCTTGGCGGAGCATATGACCCTCCCCACCTTGGACACATTATCGTCGCAGAACAGGTACTTGAGATAATGAAGCTTGATGAGGTCTGGCTTATGCCCGTCTATTCTCACCCTTTTCAAAAATCACTCTCCCCTACTTCCCACCGCCTTGCCATGACAAAATTGGTGGAGACCGAAAAAATAAAAGCTTCAGACCTGGAGATAAAACGAAATGATACAAGCTACACTATTGATACTTTGGGATTTTTGACAAAAGAAAGACCTTCAGATACTTTTTACTGGTGCATCGGGTCGGATACTCTTGAT
>MFZZ01000042.1:10971-79378 GCA_001789555.1 Candidatus Roizmanbacteria bacterium RIFCSPHIGHO2_12_FULL_38_13 | reverse complement strand
GGGGTATGACATTTTCACGTGGTTAACTATGACATTATCATATGGGTGTAATATATCGTATTTCATAATTGCAAATAGTTGGTCTTTATTATACACTCAAGCTAAGAATATGTTGAACTTTCTTGCTCAAGAACCTACCATTACTCCTATCGTAAACTCCACCTCATTTCCATCTATGAGATTTGCCAATATTGGCGTCTTGGTAAGCATAGTCGCACCGATCTTGATAATTGGCGCCGCACTCGTATTTGGGGGCATGATGGTCATGGTCGCCTGGCGCGTCTTAAACGCAAAGGGCAACGCCGAGGAGATCGGCAAAGCCCAGGGGACCGCCATGTTTGCCGTAATAGGTATAGTAGTCGTCATTGCCGCATATCTGATTATCAAACTGTTAGAATTCATATTAGGAGTTGATTTTCCGATATGATTAAAGGTTTTTTAGCCTCAAGTGCCCCATCTATGACTGACCTTTTTGGCGAAGTTTCACCACCTCCTGGATCTGAAGCATTCGTCAATCCATTTGCCGGACTTGGCAGATTGATACTCACGGGGATAAGGATTTCATTCATCGTTTTTGGTCTTGCCGCACTGATTTATCTGCTTTGGGGAGCGTTTTTGTGGGTCACCTCCGAGGGCGATGAAGAAAAGCTTGGGAAAGCACGTATGCAGATGACCCATGCCGTCATCGGATTTGTGCTGGTCGTTGTCGTGCTTACTATCTTTAGTCTTGTAAGTGGCGATATTTTGGGCATCATCATCCGTGATAAGGAAGGAAACTGGGTATTTAAGTTGCCGAGTATAAATCAGTTACCAACACCAACACCATTACCATCATCGTAAAAACTACTCACTTAACTCATTTTAAATATGAGTAACTCCCTTAAAATCTTGTTCAAATGGTAGTAATGTCAATTTCCTCTTAACCGCATAATCTTCCCAACCGACTCTATTTTTCACATAAAAAAGTATCAATCCTGATCCTTCAGATATTCCTCCTGCTCCTGTCACTTTCCCAGTTCCAAATGGAACCAAAGACTCCAAGATTTTTTTTGTTTCTTTAGAAACAATTCCTAAATGCTCAAGTTCTGTTTGATTTTGAGAAAGAGTATCCGCAAACATTTTGACGTCTTCTTTGACAATACTTACAACCATGCGTTTTGTGATTTTCTCAATATTGTAAAGCACTGTTTCCATCAATTTTGGATTTTCATTGTAACGTTTTCCTACATGACTTACCATTTGCCCCGTATTTTCAATCGTTTGGCCGCTATCTATGAGCACCAGATGATCCTGGATTTTTTTAGGAATTTTAAAGTTTAAGGCAGATATATTTTTCAAAAACTCAAACTCTTTTCGATAAAAGATTAGTCCGCCAAAACACGAAGCGCTCACGTCGACACCCGATGGCATGCCGTGAAAATACTTTTCTCCTTGATATGCAAGTGCATTGATGACCTGCTTATCATGCTCTTGACCCGTGTAAAAATGCAATACAGCTGCAACAGTCGCGACACAAAATGCTGCTGATGAACCCATACCCCGCCCGAGTGGAATATCAGATTTATATTCGTAACTAAAAGGTTTTCTTTTGAGCTGTGTCTTTTTCTGTAGATATTTAACTATAATTTCTTCAATTTTCATGACCGCTTCGTGGATTTTTTTATCTTTTATATTTGGCTTTCTGTCTTGAAGAGTTACCGTCAATCTGAGATTAACAGCAGTCACAAATGCTGGTTTGCCATAAACAACCGAGTGTTCTCCCGATAAAATGATTTTTCCAGGAGCACTGTATGTAATTTTCATGATTATTGCATTAATTGTATGAAACAAACCGAACGAAAATACCCTTTTGTGCCGACTTGGGACTTGATACTACAAGAATGAAAATGTCCCACGGAGGCCAACAAAACGGGTATTGAGTGAGGTTTGTTTCATATTAGAATGGCATAAACTTCACGCCATATTCGATAAGATCATTTGAACCAACACTCGCTGTTTTTCGCAAAACTGCGATCACATTTTGATTAATCTTTGGATCTTTATCATCAAGATCAACCAGTTGGCCATAAACCCTTTCTTTATTCTCAAGTTCAACCAGCACAACCAGATATGGTGTAAAAGCCTGGAATTTTGGCGGCGACACCATGATTTTGGTCCATGTGATTATTTTTCCTTTTTTACCAAGTAAAAAAACATCTTTTTTTTGTTTTCGCCATTGTGCTACTACGCTTTTCATATCTTTAAACTCCTAAAATTGAAACAACGGCAAGTCCGCCACTGCCGCCGACATTGTGAGCCAGGCCGTATTTGGCTTTACGGACTTGGCGTTCACCGGCTTGTTCTGTAAGCTGTAAATGGATCTCGCCGATCTGTTTTATACCTGTTCCTCCAACAGGGTGACCTGCAGCCTTCAGACCTCCCGATGTGTTGACAATGAGGTTGCCACCCGATTCCGCTGCCGTTGACATTGATTTTGCATGTTTTCCGCCTTCACCCTTTTTCCAAAACCCAAGATCCTCAAGTGCCAATATCTCCGCAATTGAAAAACAGTCATGAACTTCCATAACGCTGATATCGCTACGTTTCAAACCTGATATTTTAAAAGCCTTTTCTCCAGCAATTTTTGTCGCTTTTAGTTCGTCTAGTCGTTCTCGTTTTGCAATAGAAATACAATCAGTTGCCACTTCTGAAGATAGAATTTGAGAAGATTTCTGGTTACCGATTACTAATTTCCGATTTGTCAAAACAAGTGCCGCTGCGCCATCTGAAATCGGCGAACTGTCAAGAACTTTGAGCGGATATGCGACATAAGGGCTTTCTAGGACGTCGTCAACAGTGACATAACGGCGGAAATGGGCGTTTTCATTGAGTACTGCGTGAGCGTGGTTTTTGACAGAAATTGCGGCTAGATGTTCTTCCTTATAATGAAATTTCTGAAGATAAAGCTTCGCGATCATCGCATAAACTCCCGGAAAAGTTAGTCCGACCGCCTGCTCGTCGGATGATGCTGCGCAAGCCAGAGACTTGGTGATATTTTCAGCCGAAATATCGGTCATTTTTTCTGCACCTAGGACAACAACGGTTTTATTGGAGTTATTTTTGAGATATTCATGAGCCATCTGAAAAGCAAGTCCGCCCGAAGCACAAGCCGCCTCAACTCGATAGATAGGAATATTTACACCAAGTACTTCGGCAATATGTGCCTCAAGCAACAATTTTTCCTCAACGACACCCCCGAGCATATTTCCAAAAAAAATTGCATCAATTGCTGATTTTTCTAGTTTTATTTTTTTTAGAACTCCATCCAAAGCATCAAACATTAGATCACTAAGATCTTTGTCCCAGAGTTCGCCGAATTTTGTTGAAAAATAGCCGATAATAGAGTTCATAAATAAAATAAAAATACTTAACGTTGTATCGTCATGCTGAACTTGTTTCAGCATCTTATTGTCATTCTGGCTTGTCCAGAATCAGGATCCCGAAACGAGTTCGGGATGACGCATTAAAACAATCCACCTACATAACAATACTCTCCATATACCGCAAATACGTCGCATAGTTTATGTATTTTTTATTCTTTATCTTTGATCTAAACTGTTTTCTAACCGAATTTATGTGTTTGGTGGCTTTGAAAACTATTGCATCCGAACCTGCACCCGAACCATAGGAAGCAAAAAATATTGTTTCGCCTAACCTAATTTTTTCAAGCACGGCCACAAGTCCCATCAAAGCAGATGCCGAATAAGAGTTGCCCAAAACAGGAACTATATAAGAGGGTGCGAGCTGATCATGAGTGAACCCAAGTGTTTTTGCAATTTTTAAAGGGAAATTGCCATTGGGCATATGAAAAACCGCATAGGTAAAATCCGACGGTTGCATCTTGGTTTTTTTAAGTAAATTTTTTGAACTTTCGAAGATGTGTTTGAAATAAGCCGGGTCTCCGGTGAAACGGCCGGCATGTGAAGGGTAATCGACTTTAGATCTTCGCCAAAAGTCAGGAGTATCCGAAGAATATGAGCTCCAATCAACAATCTCAAGAGCCACGCCTTCGCGGCCAATGACCCATGCATTGGCTCCGGATGCCGCCGAATACTCAAGAGCATCTTGAGGTCTCGCGTTTGCTTTATCTGAAGCAATGACAAGTGCGAAGTCAACATCTTGAGATTTGACCATAGAATATGAAGATATCAGTGCGCCGGTTGCCGCCTTGCAGGCAAATTGGGTATCATAGGCAAGATAATTGTTTGAAAGTGAAAGCCAAGATGCTATCGAAGTTGAGACGGGTTTGACCGCGTATGGAAAGGTTTCCGAGCCGATAAAAACCGCACCAATTTTTTTCTTAATCTGCGCTTTGTTGAGTAAAGCCTGCGATGCTGCCTCGTATCCCATTGTCAATACATCTTCATCAAGTCCGGCCACTGCCTTTTCGTCTATCTTTAATGATTTTTCGACTTTTTCACCACATTTATCCCAGGCAGATGCAATCTCCTCAAGTTTGATCCGATATCTCGGTATGTAAAATCCGTATGAAATAATACCAATCATATAATTACAAGATATTGAATAGATTTAAGATTTATGAATTACGATTTAGGAACTATGTATTTTTTTTCTTAAATCCTAAATCTTAAATCATAAGTCATCGTCCCAACTCTTTATGAACTCTCGCAAGTGACTGCTGCGCAATTGATGAGAGAAGTGATATCTCGCCAGCAAGCACGGCTCCTGCAAAGACTTCCGATAATTCTGCCAATGTTTTAACTCCGACAATAGAATGGGCTTCAGATTGGGTCTTCAAATTCGTACCTCCGCCGACTGTTCCCATCATGATGTCAGGTAAATATACAGAAACATAAAGCCCTTTGTTTTCAGTAACTTCGGCACTCGTAATCCCAAGACTTGCTTCAACCACATGCGCCAGGTCCTGACCGGTGGCCGCAAAAAACGCGGCGGCGATATTGGCAAAATGGGCGTTAAAACCTAGCGATCCCGACATCATCGACCCACCCCAACATTTTGACTGAATAACTTCATTGAGTGTTTCAGCATCTGTTTTCAGAACATATTTTAAAATTGATTTAGGGATAACCACCTCGGCCCACGCCCTTCTGCCACGACCGGAAATGAAGTTCAGCCACGCCGCTTTTTTATCGATATCAAAATTGCCGGCAAGAGCCAAACATGCTATTTTGGTTTTTACACCTATATATTTGACAATTGCTTCTGTCGCCAAAGTCGCCATATTCATACCCATGGCAAAATCCGTGTCGAAGTAAAAACGCACGTATACATTTTTGCCCAAAATACTTGTGTCAATTTTTTTAAACTTTAGATGAGATGATGTTGCTTCTGCGACTGTTTTCAGTTCGGCAAAATTTTTATTCAGCCATTCTTTAAACCACAAAGCCTGATTTATACCGGAAACTTTAAATATTGGACCTCGTGTGACTCCGACTTCCTCAATCTGTACAGTCGTCCCGCCACTTTGTGTGATTGCTTTACAACCGCGATTTACCGAGGCGACAAGCGCGCCTTCAGTGGTCGCAAGCGGGACAAAAAACTCTCTTTTTGAATTTCTACCTATTATTTTCAAAGGCCCGGCAACACCGACTGGAATACTCACGGCTCCAATCAGGTTTTCGCAATGAATATTTTTTGGATCGTCTTTTATGCTTTGTGTTATGTTGACAAGACTTATGTTGAGTTTTTTTTCTAGAGATTCTGCGCGCTCAAGAAAGTCATTATGCGCTTTAAGGTTCATGTTAATTACAGTCGGAAAATACCTTTAAATCATTTTTTTATAAAAAAGGTATTCGAAAGAAACGAAGGGAGTATAAAAAGATTGAGTAAGGCAGTATGGCTATAAGATAAAGTATAACTACATAGACTATCTGAAAAAAATTCAGTTTTGTCGAAAACCTAATCGCCAGATACATGAGTATAATTTTCCACATAAGAACCGCAGTTGAAAAAGTGATAAATAAAATACTGAAAGCTTTACCCAATATGGAAAGGGTCCGCGGCGGCGGCAAAACAGCATAAAGCACCGAATTGGTACTGAACCACAAAATGGTCGGAATGAGTGCGTAGGCAAATGTAAAAAGAAATGGCTGTAACTTAGCATCATGAGACCCTATCATCATTGTAAATAGATAAAAGAAAATAACGGTTGCGATGTAGTGAAAAACGGTCATCAAAAAAAGCACAAACGGCTCATAATCATACTCCCTTAACCCGTTTGCCAAAAAGAAATAGAATGCGATAGTAATAAAGATCAATATTATCTGTCCGAAATCCTTCTCTTCGCTGATGTGACGCATAGTTTTGTAAGGCAGAAACACAAGCAAAACAATCCTTCTTAGAAAGAGATAAATAGTAGCTAGAAGTCCTGAAAAAAATTTTTCAAAATCCATATTGTAGTACATTGACAAGTCTTATGACGAGCCCACCACGCAGTAGATACAAAATTAAAGCACCAACAAGTGATAGCGGAATGATATATAAAAATGGCATTACCTTGATCGGTCTGGTAAATAGTTTGTAAAGAAAAGTGAATCCGTGGCTTCCTAAATCATTTGGAGCGACGCTATAAATTTTGCGGTAACTGTTTTTTAGTTCTGTGTAATACATATTTTTTATGATATTGAATCGTAAATCTGTTTAAAAGCACTTCTGGCGCGAAAAAGCAAACTCTCGGTCGATTTAAATGTCCGCACCAAACGCTTGGCAATAGATCGGACCGATCTGTCCTCAATATATTTGAGTCGTAAAATTAGTTGATAATCACGCGGAAGCTTATGAAACGTGTCTTCAATATTTTGTTGAATCTGTTTTTTTTCAAGCTCGTCATCGATCATAACCGAGTTCAAGCCTTCGACCACAAACTGTGGTAGTGCGGAAAACAAAATGCGTTTGATTTTTTTCTTTCTAAAATGATCTATGATCTTGTTTCTAGCTATTGTGAAGATAAAAGTTTTTAGCGAACACTGGTAGCGAAAATCGCGCAAACTTTCAATGACGCTCAAAAAAATATCCTGGGTAAGTTCATCTGCTATAGCTTTGTCCTTTAGTTGTTTGTAAACGAAGTTATAAACCGGAGAATGATATTTTTGAAACAATTGATAAAGACCTCTTTCGTTTCGATTAACGATCTTTGTTATAAGTGGGTAGTCAATATCCCGTTTCATAAAAGTTTAACAGTCATTATATCAGTTAAGTGCGATCGAGTATAGTTTGGCTCCATCAAACACAAGTGCCTGTTTGTCATAAATCAGTATCTTTTTTGCTTTTCTGATGATACTTGAGGCAAGTTGTCTGTTGTACTTACCGTCTTTTTCAACAACATAAAGAATGCCTACACCGGTGTCCCAAACAAAGACCTGCTCAAGATCAGCATTTGTGTATATGCCGTCAATATTGGGTGTGCGATCGGGATATTTTGTGTCAAAAGGATCTTTTTGGCCGTTCAAATATTTGAGAACATCGTTTTTTTGGGCAATATAAATTGCAGAATCGATACTCATATCAACTGCGCTATCAAGATCAACCGATTGACCGGACTGAAAATACGATGTTTTGTTGGAGTAACCCGACTCTGCAACCAAATATTTATAGACTTCGTCATTTTTACTGTCAAGAAGGTAAATATTGCCATTATAGACTTCCATGTCAACTATACTGCCCCAATCTGAATCGGCCTTGATGACCTGATCAGCTTTACTTTCTGATGCAAATTTATAAACTCCATTTTTCGGTGAAAAGAAAAAAACCTGATTATCATACAGTGCAACCAGTGAGCCATTTTTGACCTCGGAAGCTGCGTAGCTCGTAATGGCTTTCTTGTCAAGAGATAAGACATAAACCATGCTGTTTTTGGTATCAAGAATAGCTAACTGATTTTCGTCCAAATATGCAGTAATACCCTGGGTGCCTTTGTCTTCGAGAGCTAGATCATAAAACTCTTCAAACGTTTTTTCTTCACGTTTGATGATAGCACCTTCTGTTTCTTGAATTTTCTTTTCAAGCTCGACGATATCTTGCTCATGGGTTGTACCAATTTGTTTTTTTAAACTGGCAAGTTCATTTTTTGCCTGATCCAAATATACGACAGCCTGATCAACGTTGATAAATGCCTCATCGCGAGATTTCTGAAGTAATTCCCCTATCTTTTGTTGTGATGTCTCTATCTGCTTTTGAAGTTGCGCGGCTATTCTGCGTTGATAACCGAAAACCACACTCCAAACCAGTATTACAAAAATGGCGATGACAGCAACGATAGTTAATTTTTTTGATTTAAAAAACTGTACTTGAGGTACCGTTAAATTACTGCTTTGTGGTTGGACGGAAGGTGGTTGAGTTGGTGCAACAGGTGAAACAGAGATAGGAACAGTTGGCGCTTGAGGAGTTGAGACTGCTTGTGTTGGCGTCCCGGTTGCGATTGATGGATCAAGTGTTGTTGAAGGGGGACTAACTTCAGCTTCAGCTTGGGAAGTAAACTCAACAAATAAAGCGACAAATCCCGTCCCGTGTTCTTCGTACTTCTCATTTTTTAGTTTTTCTACAATATCATGCGGCGGACTCATATCTATAAACGCCTTCATATCAGTTTCCTCTCCAATCTGCTCTCTGGAGTTAAGCGTAGTGAATATGGCACAGTCGTACTCTTGAACATAACCGGAGGCACTTTTATCGCCATCCATCAGCAAATCGAACTCATTACCGCGACGATAATAAATCTGACCTTTGCCGACAGTTTTGACATATAATACGTTTTGATTTATATATCCTGCAGCCAAACTAAAATGAGCGGGAAAATTCAGCTTGACGATGATCCCGCTCAAACCAGATTCAAACTCCGACAGATTGTTGATGCTTGCTTGCAATAAAGCTTGTTTAAAATCATCAAGAAATTTTTTTCCTTCATCTGCCGTAACACCTTCTTCAAGGGATAAAGTAGCAAAAAAATTAGCTTCGGTAAGATATCCAACAAAACCGTTTTCAAACTGTTTTCCGATGTACCCAGCAACTTGCGAAGTCATAAAAGCTCGTATTTTTAGATTAATACAAATGAAACAAAAATCAAAAAAAGTGCAAAAATGATTTGCACTGCTGAAAACGCCAATAATACAGGTGCGGACTGCGTCGTCACCGTCCGGTTCATAATCTGCGTCTGGCGCGTCAATACTATAGCATACAATAAATACATTAGAGAAAACAAGACGGCAAAAGCCTTAAAAAATAACATCAGAATAGTGTTTGAATCGGTCGATGTAAAAAAATTGATAA
This sequence comes from Candidatus Roizmanbacteria bacterium RIFCSPHIGHO2_12_FULL_38_13, assembly GCA_001789555.1. Taxonomy (GTDB): domain Bacteria; phylum Patescibacteriota; class Microgenomatia; order UBA1406; family GWC2-37-13; genus CAYNLS01. Next base: position 70,093 of record MFZZ01000042.1, on the reverse strand, counting down.
TGTTTTCCATAATCTTTAATTAGCGTCGACCCATAAGCTGATTGATAATACGTACCACTTCAGATGGTCGAGGCACAAGTTCAAACTCGATATTCTGTTGAAATCCTTGTGTTTTAATAAATACATCTCCATAGTGAAAAATCGAGCCAAAAAAACCGGCTATGTTAGTCGTAATTTCACTGACCTGCGATATCGTTGTTGCAGTAAACTCTTTGTAAAGAACATTAAAAAAATCAAGATCGATAATACGTTCATTTGTGACAATTCCAACAGTAAAATACCAAAGTAAAAAATTTATCCAGATATAGCTAAAGGTAAAAAATACTGCAAATAGGAAAAAAACACTGCTGAAGCGCGCTTCAAAAAACGTTGGAAATATAAAAAAAGATAAGAAAAAAGAAATAATCACTAGAAAAATAGAATTAATAATCCATGAAAGTTGAGTCAAAGGATGTCTGCGAACGACCAAGATGACTTGTTCACCCTTGTGCTGTGTTTCGAAGCGAACATTTGGCCTCATCAGAAATGAATGTGAAAAATTTGTCGAGTTTCCTCCCGGTTGTGGTTCCATCTGGAAACATTATAGCAAAATCATGGACTTGAAACAGCCTCAAGCCTAATATATAATAACATTCGTCTGGTTATCTAAGCGACTTGGCACCAACCCTTCTCATACCGAACAGGGTCTTGAAACGAGTTAGCGCCGATGATACTCGCTCCAAATCGGAGAACGGGGAAAGTAGGTCGTAGCCAGGCATTTTTTTTGGAAAAAAAATAATTTAACAATCCGAAGCGAAGTAACCAAAATTTACGAGATTTCTGCAACATACCAAAATACCGCCTATATAAGCTTTGATGAGATCATTGCTAGAAAGCGAGTAAATTTTCGGTTACAAGCGATATTTATTGTTCTTGAACTTTAAAATCAATATTTATTGGAATCTCAAATAGTTGTTCATCCACCTCACCTTCTTTACAAACCTTATCAAAATCTGGAACTTTTTCCGGAACTTCGACACCCGATTTATCACCAAGCAATTTTGGAATTAGAGTTTTTAGATCAAAAAATGAACTCGAACCAAATATATTAACCAAGTCCAAATACTGCGAAACCCCACAAATCTTTTGGCCTTCAGACGAATCTTTTTCCCAGATGTAAACACAATCACCTTTAAGTAAAAACTCTGTTGTTTTTTTTACAGAGATTTGTTTTGCATAGATATTTTTATTTTTGATATAAGCGGTTGTATCTGTATCTTCACCTTTGTAACTACAGATAGATGGTCCGTTAAGATCAAATTTATCGCGGGTGGTTGTGGAGTTTTCCGAATCGCCAAAAATATTTTCTGAAGGATTTTGATAGATAGTCGGTGACGGTGTGATCGCACCGTAGTTTCTTTGCTGTTTTCCTAAGTTGATGAATACAAAAATTATGACAATAATCAGCGGTAAAAAAATGACGAAACGAGACAATATCTGAAGATTGTTTAAATCTTTTGATTCTTTCATATAAATTTATCTTTAAAAAAGTGTACTATTTTCATCATCATTTTTTTCCGTACCATCAACCAATAACTCTTTATCGTCAATTTCAGAGAGAACTTTGCCCATTATGCTTTGTAACTCCCCGCGCAGGCCATGTGTGTTATCAAAAAATTTTCTTAAATTCTTATCTTCGCGAGCCCACTTTTGGGCAAACCAGCGCTTTTCTCGCTCAATTTCCTGCTGGATATTGGTAAATGCCTCAACCAGAGCCTGCATGCGATGTTGAAACTCAACACTCATAACGTACTGATATAGCATCTCTTTCTTGCTTTCATGATCGACCTGCATCACCCGTAAAGAAGCTATTTCAACTAATTGTGAACGCAGTGCATGTGCTAGACCTATCATTGTGTCAAACTCACAAACCCAAACACCCTGAATGGTACCGAATTTTTTTATACCGTCTGGCAGTCTTTCGGTGATGATTACGGCAATCTCTGCATGCAATGTACGCTGGTCGCTTTTGAGTTTTTCGATCCATGACGGACTCCATGATTTGGTTCTTTTTGTTTCCCAAATGATCATGCCAACTTTTTTTCCGTTTGAGATTTTGATTGTTTGGATGATATCTGCACCAGTCACACCTTTAGGGACAGGTTTAACATCGTCAACCGGAAACTCTTTTTTCAACATATTTTCAACTGCAAGCTCCATCACCTCACCTTGCATCTGTTGCGAGCCTTGCTCTAGCTTTCTTCGCAGATCTTCGTTGGCTTTCAGGGCATCCGTGAGTTTTTTATCTTTTTCAAGATTTTTCAATTTGTACTCCTCCTCAATACGTTTATGCTCATCTTCTCTGATTTTTGCCTGCTCTTCATTCATCTTTTTTGCCATCTCGATCTCTTTTTCACGCATTTGAGTCTGAAGCTGCCTCAAAGTTTTATTGAGTTCCAAAAGTTGTTCATGAAGTCTGTTGTTGTTTTTTTTAAGTTCTTCAATCTCGTTTTGTGAATTTTTAAGCTTAAACTCCATTTCTTCGGCAATTTTTTTACGAAGAGTGGCTTCGGCTTCTTTTGTTGCTTTGGCACGCTCTTCCTCTATGCGTTTTTTACTTAAGACAATCAGCCTGTCTCTTTCTTCTAAAGCTTTTCTTTTTACATCATCAATTTCTTTTTGGTATTTTTCGCCAAGTTGATGAGTGATTGCTTCAGAAAGCGGTATGCTATGTTTACAATTTGGACATAAAATCGAGTCGGTCATGGTGAGTTACATTATACCTCAAGCAGATGGTCACTTCGAAAACATATTCAGTACCGAATTTATGATTGCAAGGACAATACCAAAAAGCACCGCCCACCAAAAGTTGCGGACATCAAATCCTGCAACCACACTACTCACAAGAAGGATAAATAAACCGTTAATAACAAAGGTAAAAAGTCCAAGTGTGATTAGATTAATTGGCAATGTAAGTAAGATGATGATCGGTTTGATAAATGTATTAATGACGCCTAAAACGACTGCAACGACCACGGCGGTAAAAAAACTGTCAATAGTGACTCCGGCCTGAAGGAGGTATGCAGTTATTGCAACCGCCAGCGAATTCACCAAGAGTTTGACTACGATTTTCATAATTTTTAGAATACCATAAAAATTTTCTGTTAGCATTACGAGTTGAACTTTATACGATATAATAGTATTGAAATGTTAGGCATTTTACTTATTTTTCTACTTCTAGTTGTTTCTTTGGGGTATGTTAAAGTACCCTATATTGCTATACGTGATATTGCTTTATTTGAGCTGTTTGGTAAAACGATAAGTCTGTATGATCTCTTGGCATTCTTGCTTATTTTATGGGTCATCGAAATTCTGCCTTGGCCTTTTCGTGGTCTTGCCACTATCATTTTGCTGCTGTGGCTACTATCTTTTTTTGGCATTATTACAATAGTTGGGTTTTCTGATATTCTTTTAGTCGCGCTGGTTCTTGGAATTGTAGCTTACATTTTTAATGGTTCAAGAAGAAAATAATATTCTATGACAAAAACTGTTTTTTTTGAAGTCCAAGACTGGGAAGAAAACCTTCTTAGAAACGACTTTCCTGATAGCCAATTAATTAAAGAAAAAATTGACGTCGACAATGCCGGCCAGTTTGCTGATGTTGAACTTCTTTCGTCGTTTGTTTACTCAAATCTGTCCTCGGAAGTGCTACAAAAATTACAAAAGTTAAAATTTATAGCAACGAGATCAACTGGTTTTGATCATATAGATATTGAGTATTGTAAAAAGAACAATATTGTCGTTGCCAATGTCCCAGAGTATGGTAGTAATACTGTGGCAGAACATACATTTGCTCTCATTCTCAACCTAACCAGAAAAATTTATCAATCTGTAAACCAGGCCAAACAGCTCAACTTTGATCATTCGCAAATAAGAGGGATCGATCTTTACGATAAGACTATTGGTATAATCGGCTTAGGAAAAATTGGGGTTAATGTACTGCGAATTGCTCATGGCTTTGGTATGAAAATTTTGGTAAATACCAGGTCAAAATCCGATGAATTAAGCCAAAAATATCAGTTTTCATATACAGATCTGGAAACTTTACTGCGCACCTCTGATATCGTAACCTTACACCTGCCTTTAAACGAGGCCACAAAGCATACAATTAATAAAAACAATATTGTGCTGCTCAAAAAAGGCAGTTATCTCATAAACACCGCCCGGGGTGGACTAATCGACACCGAAGCGCTGATGATGGCGCTTGAGAAAAACATCGTTGCAGGGGTAGCTCTTGACGTACTTGAGGAAGAAAAAGAGCTAAATGAAGAAGCGCAGATCCTCTCCGAACGCTTCCGTGAAAAAACCGATTTTAAGACTTTGGTTTTAAACCATATTCTTATAAATCATCCGCATGTTCTTATAACACCTCACAATGCCTTCAATAGTGTCGAGGCCTTAAATCGTATAGCACATACAACAATAAAAAATATTCAAGGATTTATAAACAACACCCCAATCAATGTTGTTAATTCTTAATAAAAATCCCTACCATGTTTGAAGATCGCGCTGACGCAGGGAGAAAACTAGGAAAAAAACTTCTGAAATACAAGAAAGATAATCCTGTTGTACTGGCTTTACCTCGAGGTGGCGTCGAAGTTGGTTACGAAGTTGCAAAGATACTGAAATCCTCGCTTGAAGTTTTGGTAGTTCGTAAGCTTGGCGCGCCTCATAACCGCGAGTTTGCCATAGGAGCGATAACAGAAGACAATGTTATCTTTATAGATGAAGACACAATAAATTCACTGAATATTCCTCAAAAAACACTTGAGGATGCAATTGCAATAGAAAAAAAAGAACTAAAACGTCGAGTGAATTATTATCGGAAAGGAAAAAAGATAAAATCTCTTAAAAACAAAACTGTGATTATTGTCGATGACGGCTTAGCAACCGGCGCTACTGCAAAGGCAGCAATACCGTACGTAAAAACTAAAAAAACTAAAAAAATAGTTTTTGCTACTCCGGTGTCAGCTCGTGATAGTTTGGAAAAAATTAAGAAGATGGTTGATAATACGATTTCAGTCATTACAACAGAGTATCTATCAAGTATTAGCGAGTATTATCGTTATTTCCCGCAAACGCAAGATGTTAATGTGGTTATTCTTCTGGACAAATCTAAATAAAAAAGCATTTATTTTGCAGATTACTTTTTATTTGTTTATAAATTATAATTACCATCTATGATCCCGTCATTTTTGATTACATTTCGCGAGATTATTGAGGCATCCTTAATAGTGGCCACTATCGCCGGCATTCTTGTCAAACTAAATCAAAAGAAACAGCTGAAAACTGTTTGGCTGGCAACCGGTGCCGCCGCTCTTTTAAGTGTCATGCTACTGGTATTTGGAACTATTCTTGGAATAAAGGTACAGGAAGTCTTTGAACTACATGAGGCACTCATCGAAGGGACCCTCATGGTGACAACAGCGATCTTTATCACTTGGGCTGTCTTCTTCTTACACAATTATTTTGGAGCCTACAAAGCACGTCTTTTACAAAAAATCAAAAATACCGTTGAAAGACAGGAACAAAAAGGATTATTTGTTCTGGTATTTACTTCTGTATTTCGGGAAGGATTTGAGATCGTACTTTTCCTATCAACCATTTATTTTTCTTCAAGCCCGGAGCGTATTTTGACAGGTTTTGTACTCGGTACAATTGGCGGACTAATACTAACTTATGGTTTGTTTACAGCTACAGTCAAACTGCCGGTATATCAAGCTTTTAGATTGACAAGTATACTACTTATCCTGTTTGCAGCCGGACTTTTGGGACGGGGAGTTCACGAATTTGCCGAAATAGGTTTTGTACCGGAGCTTGGTAAAATGGTTTTTGGCTTCCTACCTGCCAAAGGAACATTCACTGCAGATATGCTAAAAGCGCTATTTGGCATTACCCAAAAGATGGATTACATTCAGATAATGTTTTATTCGGTATACGTATTCTTCATGACCTGGTGGGTATTTTTCAGAAAAGGTGAGTCTGTCCTAAAACAAAAAGCTAATTGAGTAATACAATTGCCGCATTAAGCATCATCGCAAACGTCACCCAGAGAAAATATGGAATAAGAAGAACTGCTGCAAATGATGATATGCGAATAAATTTTCGGATAGTGACCGACAATATAAACCATAAAAAAACAATTTCAAAAAAAGCCACAAGAGGAAGTCTTAGACCGAAAAAAATGATCGACCAAATTGCGTTTAATAACAGCTGAAGTAAAAAAAATTTCACTGCATCGTCCTTAGCTTCTTTCTCTTTTGGTTTGGAGATAAGAATAATATAAAAGGCTACTCCCATAAGAAGGTAAAGAATATTCCAGACCGGTGCAAAAACCCAATTAGGAGGGTTGAAAAAAGGCTTGTTTAAGGTTGAGTACCAGGTATTAACCGAGTTTAATGTGGGAATTGACCCGATTATTCCGGCCATGAATGAAACGATTATCGCGGCAAAGAATTTGATCGGCTGAAATTTTCTCATATTCAATAACTCTTTCATAATTTAATGATATCGAAAAAAAAATTACTTAGCTATACAAAAATCCATTGATAGACAAAATATGTGCCCGCTGCAAGCACGGCAAGAAGAACAATCACTCGAAACCCTTTTTGAGGTATACGGTCAACAATGATTTTCCCTAAATATGAACCGATAAGCGCAATCACAAAAAGTACCAGCAAATACCACATCATGTTTTCACGTAAATACCCTTGAGCAATATAAATCGGAATTCGCGTCAAATCAACCACAAAAGCGACCGAAGCGGCAGTCGCAATGTATTTATTTTTGTTTTTTACCAAAGCATTCAACATTGCGCCACGCACTGCTCCACCCGTACCGATAAGGCCGGCAATAAAACCCGATACGACTCCGCCAATTATCGTCGAACGAGTTTTATTTTTAATTTTTAAATAATGGTTGGTAAGCGCCCAAAGTGAGTATATTATGAGAAAAATTCCAAGCAATCCTTTCAGTATTTCATATGGAAGGTAGTTAACAAGATAAGCCCCGATAAACGCAGCAATCACACTCGGTATAGCAAACAATACAAAGACCTTCATATCCATGCCTTTATGAAAGTAAACGATGCGCGTCAAGTTGCCAAATAAATGGAAAAAGGCAACGAGAGTAAGGGCAGTTTTGAAATCAAAAAAAACCAGAGCTATAGGAAGAAACACTGTTGAAGAACCAAATCCTGCTATAGTTCCAATGATCTCGGCAACAAAAGCACCAAGAAAAAATAGTCCACTCATTTTTTTACACTTTACTTACAAATTTTATTGTATACTAAAAAAACTTATTATTTTTTACAAATCCATGAATAAATATCTTATGATCGGAATTATTGTCCTTGTTATAGTTGCTGTCGGCGCTTACTTGTATATGAATAACCAAACACCAAGTGCAGGTATCACAGATGAGGCGACAAATGACGCTATGGTTAAGAAAGAAAGTAATGAAACTGCAGTAGAAGAAAAATCTGAAAACGAAGCTATGGAAAAAACTGAAGATACGGCTATAACTGATGAAAGCACCAAGGAATTTACACTTAATGCAAGTAGTTTTAAATATGATGTAACAGAAATCCGCGTAAAAAAAGGCGACACTGTTAAAATTATTCTAAATAATACTGGAGGTATACATGATTGGGTGATTGATGAATTTGATGCCCGCACCAAACAAATAAATGATGGTGAAACCGACACCGTAACATTTGTAGCTAGTGAGACAGGTGAGTTTGAATATTACTGCTCTATCGGCAATCACAGAGCAATGGGAATGGTAGGAACACTAATAGTTGAGGAATAAATATCAGGAACCGATATTGCATCAAGTAGATGCCAAATTAAGTAAAGCAGACCAATCGCAATACCAGTGACAATGATTGATATAACTATCCAAATGAGTATCCTTTGAGTCGGTGTTTTCGTCATTTTCAACCTATCATCATATTCTATAGCGGCAAAAATTGTCGCATGTGACAAGTCATAAATGAATCTTTGCAAAAATCGGATTATTGCATCCATAATTTGATTATAATACTTTCAGCCAATCTTCAGGTTCTATCGTATAATTTACGGTGTTATGAGAATCCTCATTGTCGAAGACGAACATCGCATTGCCGCTACAATTAAAAAAGGGCTTGAGCAAGAACGATATGTTGCCGATATAGCTTACAGCGGTACAGAAGGATATGATCTTGCCATAGTCGAAGAGTATGACGTAATTCTACTTGATATCATGCTTCCCGGTATGAACGGTCTTGAGTTGTGTCGGGCATTGAGGGAAAAAAAAATTCACACTCCAATCCTGATGCTCACTGCCAAAAGCCAGATCCAAGATAAAATTATTGGGCTCAACGGAGGCGCTGACGATTACCTGACAAAACCGTTTTCATTTGAAGAATTACTTGCACGAATAAGAGCTCTTACACGCCGTCCCAAAAAAACTCTAAGTAACATGTTGACTGTAGCCGATCTTCAACTTGATCCACAAAGATATGACGTAGTACGCAAACACAGAAAAATTTCGCTGACTAACAAAGAGTTTGCTCTACTTGAGTACCTCATGAGAAATGCCGAAAGCATTTTGACAAAAGATCAAATAATAACTCATGTGTGGGACTATGACTCTGATATTCTCCCAAACACAGTTGAGGTTTATATTGGAAATTTACGAAAGAAAATAGATTTTGCGTTTAAAAATAAAAAACCTTTGATCAAAACAGTACGAGGTTTTGGATACAAAATTTCACCTTAATAAAAATGTTTCACTCCGCACGAATCAAACTTACCGGCTGGTATCTTCTAATCATAATGTCAGTAAGTTTAGCCTTCAGTATTGTGATCTATCATCAATTGACTTGGGAAATCAATCGCTTTGAACAAGCTCAAAGATACGGATTTGAGAGAAGACTTCGTGACTTTGATCTTCCAATCGAAGCCGATCATAACTCCAGACCTTTAAGAATACTTATTGAGAACCCGGAACTTGTCGAGGAAATTGAACGGCGCGTTGCTGTGACACTCATGATAATAAACGGAGGTATTTTATTTATGGCAGGAGCTCTTTCATATTTTCTCGCCGGCAAAACTCTGCAGCCTATCCAAGACATGATGGATGAACAAAATAGATTCATTTCAGATGCTTCTCATGAACTTAAGACACCGTTGACATCCTTAAAAACAGCAATGGAAGTATTCTTGCGTGGAAAGAAAAAAAATTTAAATGACGCAAAGACAATCATTGGAGAAAGTATTGTTGAGGTAAACAAACTTCAGTCACTTTCCGAATCGCTTCTGCAGCTTGCCCAATATCAAAACCCCAATGGACATACACTATTTGAGCAAATACTCATTTCCGATGTTGTAAATAAAGCCGTAAGTAACATAAAACCAATTGCTAAAAAGAAAAACATCATGATAAAAACCGATGTCGAAGATAGAAAAATTAAAGGCAATAAATATAGTTTAGAAGACTTATTTAAGATACTTCTCGATAATGCTGTCAAATATAGTCAAGTAAATACATCGGTCAGCATTATTTCTAAAAAAACTGATGGATATATAGAAATTGAGGTTAAAGATCAGGGAATAGGTATTGATGATAAAGATCTTCCTCGCATTTTTGAGCGATTTTATAGAGCAGATATCGCAAGGACAAAAAATTCACATGACGGATACGGTCTAGGATTATCGATTGCTAAAAAAATTGTTGAGATACATCATGGTTCAATCGGTGTTAAAAGTAAAGTAAAACAAGAAACTACATTTATTGTCCGTCTTCCTATCAAGCAAACAAATAGATCATCTTAAGCTTTTCTTCAGATTTGTTGGGTAAAGTAAACATATTAGAAATTTTCTATTAATGAAGGGAGGTGAAATAAACATGAAAAAGAAAATCATCTTACCGGTAATTATGGCAACAGTAATCGGAGTCTCAATCTTGAGCGCGACTCCTGCTCACGCGCAAACCAATGACGGCTCGCCTTTCCAATCACTCATACAAAAAATTGTTGAGAAATTCGGATTGGAGCAAGCTGATGTTGAAGCTGTTTTTCAAGAACACAGAAACCAAATGCATGCGCAGATGCAGCAACGCATGGAGACGAGACTGAATGAGTCGGTTACAAATGGCACGATTACGGAAGAGCAAAAACAGCTCGTTCTAAAAAAACACGAAGAGATGCAAGCTGAAAGAGAAAAAAACAGAGATACTTGGCAAAATATGACCCAAGAAGAACGCAAAGCAGAACACGAAAAACGACAAGCAGAGATGAAATCTTGGGCTGAAAAGAACGGCATAAACTTAGATCTGTTTTTCGGATTTAAGGGAGGTCGCGGATTCGGCCACGGTTTTGCAAAATGAGGACGACGTGTAGTAAATTAACCAGACACTTTAGCTGAAAATGTGTCTGGTTTTTTTAAATTCAATTTAAATTATTTTATAAAACAATGTCCCAACAACTCCAAATGTGTACGCTACCGCAAAATAAAATGTGATCGGTAATCTTTTATATGATTTTTGTAAAAGTAAATAAATTGATAAAAGCATTACGCTACCAAAAAAGACAAGATCGAGTCCAATTTCTTCAAAAGCCAAATTTGCAAAAATTCCCAGTGCTATAAATAAACTGTTGACAGCAATTAAAATAAGATCCTTCTTTGTGACTCCATTTTTGCGAGGAAGATTATATTCGATGAGCATCAAGGCAACATTCATGAGAATAAAACCGACATAGTAAACGTAATGACTGAACTCATCGTCGTTGTATTTGATGATATTACAAATTGGTGAATTAACTTTCCCTTGATCACAGAAACGGAAATTTAAATAATTTGTGACTTCGTGATCTCCGGAACCTGCACCAAAGAAATAAATTCCTGTGATGAGTATCACCATAAGCAGAATGTATTTACCAGTTTTTAAAAATGCGTTTTCATAAACGATCTCTCGTTTAAGCAGGTAATACAAGATTATGCTGAATAACGGGATCGGTAACATGGCATTAAAATCAAGCCATCGCAAAAATTCAAAAGGTTGCAAATACCCTTGAGTAAAATTGGACAAACGATTTATTGAAAGAAGAACTATTGTAAGTGTAAGTCCGGTCAAAATAAGATGAACACGTTTCATAAATCTAGGAATGATTATAGCAAATTATTTATTAATAAATTTATCATGTTTGTAAAGTTTTATATAAATCCGCTACAAAACCTATTGCAAAAACAACAATTCCAATAGCATATGTTGTGATTGAGGAAATGCTTAATAGCTGAAAACTTAAAAAAAAATAAATAATTGCACTTTTATTTTTTGTGCAAAGTCGGAGTGTTCATTTCTTTTGTCTCGATTCCTTGATGTCTGCGTGAAGATCATTTTTCAGCTCATCAACCGCCTTTATTATCTTTTCTTCAACTTTTTCTATGTTCTTTTTTAGATGTTGCAAAATCTCATCATGTCGTCCATGGGCGAGATGCATGAGAAAAAATTTTTGATCTTTTTCGGAAAGTTGTGACAAAACCGTATCGATAACAACCTGATGAACTTGAGATTCCACCATTTCTTTGAGCTGTGAAAGCTCTTCGCTTGTTAAATCCATTTTGTCAAGTGCCACAAAAATCGAATCAACCTCAACGATATCAGTGTAAAAATGTTTGTTTTTCATAAAATTATTGTACCTGAATAGGACCAAGCGGAACATTGTTGTCCGGATCGTCAATAAAAAAATACAAAACTCCGTTTTTCCTCACTCCATCTTCTCGTTTCAAATAGGACATAACTTCGGGTGAACCGCCCAGATGTTTTCCCGTAAATTCGGCAGGGCCCGCATCGCCAATGACGACGACAATGGCTTTACCGTTATCAGGATTGACAACGATCATTTTTCTATATTTGAAAAAATCATAAAGTTTATGGGTTCTTTCCAGCCATCCGGGAGCTAAGAATGTTTGCGCCGCAATATAGTACTTTTCACTCTGCTTATCGGCAGATGTTAATGTTTCCGCCGAATCAGCAAAATAACCCCAAGCACCACGACCGGGAGCCATACCGGAGGCGGCGAAACGTTGGACCTCATCGTCACTGTCAAAATGAGTCCCTACCGTATCTCCTGTATATCGGCTAAGATGTTGCTCCAATCCTATATATCCGTAACTACGATTGAGTCTTATTCCTTGAAGTTCTGCAGAAATTGGAACGCGAAAATAAGTAGTTAAAAGATTTGCAACAGCAAACTCTTGTTCTTGTGATAAAGGTTGCACGGCATTTGGCAACAAGCCCGCTAAAGAAGTTACTAACTGTTGAGAAGTATGTGACGTCTTTTCTTCGACCTGGGTTTTATTCTGGTCATTGAATATGGGTAAACCTTGTTTCATTAATGTTGAGGCAACAGGATGTGAAAGCATGAGCAAACTTGCCGTGCCGCCAACCATGAGGTTATGTGTAGATTTGTATATCCACATCAGCGAGTGACCATGTTTTTTCCAAAGTTTTTCTTTGAGTTTTTGATGACGCTTGAGCCACTTGGATTTAAGGTGTTCAATATGGGGTTTACCCTCCGAGTCGGAGGGCCTGAATTTCTTACGTGACATACATAAGTATTGTACTATAGTAGTCTATTTGTGTATCATATTAAAATCGCTATGAACAAAAAAATATTACTGTTAATCGTCATTATTTTTGTCGTCGGAATTTCTTTTTTAAGCTTGTATAAAGGCAATAAGCCAAATATTTTAAATAATGACATTGAGCAGATTGATGAACGTGACAAAGCAGGGCTCGTCGAAAAAGATCTGCCTCATCCTCTATCTATCGAGAGTCTGCGAAAAGGAGAATATCCGGGAAGTGAAATTACTATCGAACAGATACTTGATCCAGGTTCAAATTACAGCCGCCATATTGCATCATATAAATCCGAGGGTTTAAAAATTTATGCATTGCTCACTGTGCCAAATGGAGAAAAACCCGAAAATGGCTGGCCTGTTGTCATATTTAACCATGGTTATATCGCACCATCCGAATATCGAACAACCGAACGTTATATTGCATACACAGATGGTTTTTCAAGAAACGGCTATATAGTTTTAAGGTCTGATTATCGAGGTCATGGCAACTCCGAAGGTCAAGCATCTGGCAGCTATGGTTCCAATGGCTACACAATAGATATTCTTAATGCTGTCGCTTCAATGAAAAAATACAAAGATGCCGATCCGCGAAGAATTGGTATGTGGGGACATTCAATGGGCGGACATATTACACTTCGGGCCATGGTGGTAAATAAAGATGTCAAAGCCGGAGTGATCTGGGCAGGAGTTGTAGGATCGTACGCAGATCTTATAAATAACTGGCGACGAAGAAATCAAACAACTACTACTCCATTCCCAACTAGAAGTACCAGAGGCGGCTGGCGACAGAGTTTAATAAATGAATATGGCTCTCCAGAAAAGAATCCTGAATTTTGGAACTCAATATCAGCAACTAGTTATCTTGCAGATGTCGCGGGCCCGATCCAACTTCATCATGGTACGGCAGATACTTCTGTACCCGTTGCCTTTTCAGAAACTCTTGAAAAACAGATGAAAGCTGCCGGAAAAACAGTGGAACTTTTCACCTATCCCGGTGATGATCATAATATAAGTGCTAACTTCAATACTGCAATACAACACTCTATTGATTTTTTTGATAAGTATGTGAAGGGCGATATAAACAACGATGAACAATAAGTTTATTTTAGTCGCCATAGTAGTCGTCATTTCTTTATCAGGAACTTACTTTTTATTAAAAAATAAATCTTCCCAATCATTACTATCCAATATTGAATCTCCTTTAAAAAACATTCTACCCTCTCCTACTCCCTTTCCTTTTGAAGAACTAACAATCCCTTATCTTCGCAGCAGAGATTACGAAAGTGAGATCGCAAAGCTAACAAAAACTTATGATGCCTCAAACTATACTGCTTATCTTACTAGCTACGACTCTGACGGATTGAAAATAAACGGACTTCTAACTAGACCGACAAGCCAAATGCCAGATGATGGATTTCCCGCTATAGTTTTTGTTCACGGCTATATACCACCCTCACAATACAAAACTACGGAAAAATATTATGACTATGTTGATTTTCTTGCCCGAAACGGATTTGTGGTTTTTAAAATCGATCTGCGAGGTCATGGTGAGTCCGAAGGCGAACCTGGTGGAGCATATTATTCAGCAGATTATATAGTCGATACACTTAATGCCCGTGCAGCATTACAGTCGACCGATTTTGTCAACCCCAAAAAAATCGGACTCTGGGGACACAGCATGTCCGGCAATGTGGTAATGCGCAGTTTTGCAGCACAACCGGAGATACCGGCCATCGCCATCTGGGCCGGGGCAGTGTATACCTACTCCGATTGGGAAAAATATACTATTAATGACTCAAGCTATGTACCTTTGCCAAGCACAGCAAAAAGTCTAAGATCAAGACAACGTCTTTTTGACACCTATGGTGATTTTGATCCTGAAAACACTTTTTGGAAAAGCTTTGTGCCGACTAACTATCTTTCTGATCTTCAGGGTGCGATCGGTATATTTCATGCTATGGACGATCCCGTAGTAAATATCGGCTTTAGTCGAGATTTCATAGGATTGCTTGATGACACAAATGTTCCCCATGAGCTACACGAATATCCAAGTGGAGGTCACAATATTTCAGGTGCAAATTTTTCCCAGGCTATGCAGGATACTGTTGAATTTTTTAAGATATATTTAGGAGGATAGCGGGTTGAAAAATGGTAAAGTAATAATAAACTTCGTCCCTTTCCCCACGGTACTTTGTACTAAAATATCTCCGTGATGAGCTTTTATAATGGACTGCGTGATTGAAAGCCCGATACCTGAACCAAAAACTTTATCCGTCGCAGACCCGCGATAAAAACGATCAAAAATATGGGGAATATCTTTTTTTAAAATTCCCCGTCCATTATCGGCAAAAATAATAAGAGCATGTTTATCTTCTACTTTGAGCTTTACTAAAATTTCGCCTTTTGGCAGGGTATATTTAACGGCATTATCAATAATGTTAACAAGCGCCCGTGCAAGTTTTTCTTTGTTACCTTGAATATAAACCTCCTGCTTAATCTGAAATTTGACGATTTGTTTTTTTTGTGAAGCCAGTTTTTCCGCAATATCTACCAGCTCCGTAAGCAATACACTAAGGTTGATCTTAGTCATATGTTTTTGCTCTTGCGGTGTTTCTGACCAGGCGAGGCTTAAAACATTATTTAAAGTCGATGAAAGATGATTTGTTTCAGAGATAGCATCGGTAATAACTTTTTTGTATTCTTGACGATTTCGATCTTTTGATAAAGATACCTCCAATGTACTTCTCAAAGTGGCAAGAGGAGTTTTGAGTTCGTGTGCGACATCCGCGATAAACTGCTGTTCCCGTTTAAATGCGCCATCAAGCCTATCAAGAAGGTTATTAAATGCAGTTGCAAGTTCTCCTATTTCATCTTCACTGCGTATTCCCGTGATTCTTTGTCCTAAAGTTTCACGTGATATTTCTTTTATTTTTTCAGTTAAATACGTCAAAGCATCGGTTATTTTATAAATAATAAAAAAGCCGATACATGCCAAAAGAAAAAACAAAATAAAGACTATTTCAATACCATAATGAATATCGAGTATATGAACAACGATATAAAAAAAGACCGAGAAAAGAAGGAGGCTTCCTACATACCACAGAAATAATCTATTCCGTAAACTTCTAAGTAAATTCATACTTTTATTTCGGTTAATTTGTATCCGATGCCGTGCACCGTTTGAATAATTTTTGTCTTCAGTTTTTTTCTAAGTGAAGCAATAAATACATCGACGACATTGGAAAGACCTTCAAAATTATAGTCCCAAATATGTTCCGTGATCTGGGTACGGGTGACAACTTCGTCTTTGTGTCGAGCTAAAAATTCTAAAATTGCAAATTCTTTTGGGGTGAATATTATTTCTTTTCCATCCTTTTTGACTATCCGTTTGACGGTGTCGATCTCAATGTCACCAATTGATATTGTAGAAATGGGTTTCTGAGATGAACGACGAATCAGAGCATGGATCCTTGATTTAAGTTCGATAAACTCAAATGGTTTGGTCAAGTAATCATCCGCACCAACATTTAATCCTGTAACTTTATCTTCCACCCGTGTTTTTGCGGTGAGCATGAGAACAGGAATAACAATCCCTTTTTTACGAAGTTCGCGGCATATGGTCATGCCATCCAATTTAGGCAGCATTATGTCTAGAATAATCACGTCATAACTTTCGGATTCTGCAAGATACAGTCCTTCTTCCCCGTTAAATGCTTGATCAACGGCATAACCCTCTTCGATTAAACCCTTTTTTATGACATCCGATAATTTTTTTTCATCCTCAACAAGTAAAATTCTCATGAGTATATGATACTAAATAGGCGGTTAAGATTTGATGAAGATAGTAAAGTACCTTAATTGATCAATGGCTATTGTCTCATTTATTTTCATCTACTATAATCTGTAGTATATGAATGAAATATACTCATTGGGCCCGCTTGAAAAAAAAATTATGGATATTATCTGGGGGAAAAAAGAGGCCAGCGTAAGCGATGTTCTAAAAATACTTCGGAAAGGAAGAGAGATCGCTTACACAACAGTAATGACTATTATGTATCGTCTGGTTGAAAAGGGATTATTAAAACGTACAAAAGATGGTAAAGCCTACAGATACACTCCATATCATTCCAGAAAGCAGGTAGTCCACAACTCTGTTAAATCGGTAATCGGTTCACTTGTTAATCAGTTCGGAAGAGAAGCCGTAGTCGCATTCACAGATGAACTGGAAAAAATACATAAATAATCATTATCAGTATGAAAAAAAGTACTCTTACATCCTCCATTATTTTGGTGTCATTTAGTGGAATTATTGTCTTGCTTTCACTCACACTACAGAAGTACAGTCAACTCACATTTGCACACATATATAATATTTGTCATCAAGCGGTTACATCGGTCTTCACAACCGGCATACACTTTGTAGGCTTTGGTGTTTCTGCCGGAATTATATTACTTGGATTTTTGTTCCTGACAAGGGCTCTTTTTTCATTTGTTAAAACACAAAAAAACCTTGAGGTATTATTGCAGAAAAGAGTCCATCATGAACCCTTTAAACTGAAAAATGCACGAACGACCGCTGAAATAGCGTACGATAAAATTATTTTACTACTTTCAAAGAAAGAGATTGTATTTACCGGTGGTTTATTATTGCCAAAGATATTTATCTCTACAGGTCTAGTGGATGCCATGCTGGACAAAGAGTTAGAAGCCGTACTTATCCATGAAAAATATCATCTTGAGCATAAGCATAATTTATGGCTTTTCACTTCAGACATTATCGTTTCTACATTGATATTTATTCCAATATTCAAATTATTATTCTATACATTAAAAACTCAGTTTGAGAAGGAGGCGGATACTGCTGTTTTACGTTCACAGAGTTCGTCTCAACACTTACAACGTGCATTGGCTATTATGGTGGGTGAACCTCTTCCTGCTTACTACCCTGGTTTTTATTCTCGTCGCACTTACAAGGTCTCTATACGACACCTCGCGGCATCGATTTTGTCTGTTTGTTTGTTGCTATCCTTACTCTTTATCCCGTTTGAGACTCAGACTGTGTCGGCAAATACTGTAGAACAATGCGGTGAAAATCATAACAACCTTTATTCTTCTCAACTAAAATAACGCTTGACTTCGTACTTTTAATCTACTACAGTTTGTAGTATTAACAATTCTTTTACTTTATGGTTCTAAAAAAGTCCATTTTAACAGTAGAACAATCTGATACAAAAAGCTCAAACCGTAAATCTGGTTTTGATGCTAACAAACTTATAATTCTTGCTCTTATTGCTGTTCTTGGCCTAAATGCGTACACTTTATTTAAAGTAAACAAACTGGAGGCGAAACAAAATACGATAGTGCAAGCCGGCGAGCCAGCAAATCAACCTCCACCCCAACCTCCACAAGACCTTTCAAAAATGCCAAAAGTGATGGAAAAAGATCACATTCGCGGAGATATCAATGCCAAAATCCTTCTTGTTGAATATTCAGACTTAGAATGTCCATTCTGCAAAAGGTTCCACACAACTATGCAACAAGTCACGGATGAGTATGGTAGTGATGTAGCCTGGGTCTACCGTCACTTCCCGCTTTCCTTCCATCAGAATGCCCAGAAGGAAGACGAAGCAGCAGAATGCGTTGGTGAACTGGGAGGAAACGATGCATTCTTTTCTTATATTGATAAAATATTCGAAAGGACAACGTCAAACGGTACCGGGTTTGCTCTTGATCAGCTTCGGCCACTCGCGGAAGAGGTTGGTATAGATGGAACTAAGTTTCAATCATGTCTCGATTCTGGAAAATATGCTAAGCATATACAGGACGAAATGGTTGGTGGTACAGACGCAGGAGTTCAAGGTACACCCGGAACGGTCATCGTGACTAAAGATGGTAAACGTGATTTCATCGGGGGAGCATTTCCGTTTGAAGATGTCAAACGACAAATTGATGCTTTACTTTAAGGATGAAGTATCATATTTCGGTCATAATTGAAGCATTGAAGATCGTGTTTCAAAAGAAGACATATCTTCTCGGGGCTGTGGTGACAGCACTGATAATCTTTATCATGATCATTGCCATTCCGCTGCTTTTAGTTCCCGGAAATGATCTCGCATTCCAGCTAAGCATTATGCCGCCACGGGATTATGGCACTATTGCGCTACTTGGTCTGCTGACAGGAGTCTCAATTATGCTTAATCTATATGTATTCAATCGTGAGAGAGATAAACAAGTTAAGAAGCTCGGCATGATGTCAGTTACCGGTGGATTTGGTATTATCTCATCTTTTTTTGGATCAATCACCTGTGTTGCATGCGCATCAACAATCTTGGGATTCTTAGGAATCGGAACTGTGACATTTTTACTTGCATATCGATTTCAAATCGTCTTATTATCAATAATATTTATTCTATTATCGGTTTATTTCACATCAAGAAAAATCCTTAATCTTTGCGATGTGTGCAAAGTTGTAAAATAAATTATGGAAACTGAAGATGTTGGAAAACAGATTGAAGAGTTAAAAACAAAAGATCATCTAACAAGACGTGAAAGAAGATATCTTGAAAAGCTAGAAAAAAAACTGCAGAAGGGAAAGTCGCAAAAAAAAATAAATTTAAAAAAGATTGCCGTATACGTGGTTATAAGTATCCTTATTGGATTGCTTGGGTACGGTTTATATATCTTTATCAAAAATTTCGGTAAACCTCTTCCGGGTACATTTGTACAATCTATGGGTAACAGACATATCGACTCTGTTGACACACTTCATGAGGAATATAATTCAAAGCCACCTACATCCGGGCCTCACATCGGATCTATTGCGAAGTGGGGAATCCATGATGAGCCAATACCCGATGAACTGCAGATTCACAATCTTGAAGATGGTGGCGTAATGATTCAATACAATTGTGATACAAAAAAAGACGACTGCCAAAAGCTCATTAAACAACTAGAAGAGATTGTAAAAAAATATAATGAAAAAGTAATATTGGCTCCATATCATGACATGGAGTCACGTCTTGGGCTTACCGCATGGACTCGCATAGATACACTGGATGAGTTTGATGAAGAAAGAATACAAACATTTATTAAAAGCTTTCGAGGAATTGATAACCATTAAATATTCTATGCATAAAATCTTTCAATGTCCAATGTAATCTTGAAATAACTTCGCATTCAATCGAATCACAAAAAAGCAGGAAAAGCCTTTAGACAAGATCATAACTTTGTTAATCTTTGATGGGATATAATTTCTAAAAGAACGATTGAATTTTTTGATCGCTATTTAAAATAGTACAATTAAAATCTGATGGAAATGCCCACAAATTATAGTAGTATTTTACTAACTCACCTTACGCATTTATCGTCATCCTGAACTTGTTTCAGGATCTCGATGGGATGCTGAAATGAATTCAGCATGACGTGTGATGCGTAACATGAGTTACTAATTATCTAATTTAAATATTTATGAAAAATAAATCAATGAAATCTAAAGAAAATGGAGAGCCTACTGAATCAGGTCCTTTGGACAAATTTAAAAATAAGAGGACTTTGATTGGTATAGCGATACTAGGGATTATTCTTGTAATATCATATTTCTTTAAAGGAGTATTTGTAGCTGCAACTGTAAATGGTCAGCCAATCAGTAGATTAAGTGTCATTCAGAAATTAGAAAAACAAGGTGGTAAAAGTATTCTTGACTCACTTATTACTGATACACTCATAAAAAATGAAGCGAAAAAGAAAGGAATTATTATATCGGAAGATGAAGTAAATCAGGAAATTAAAACAATTGAAGCTTCGGTTACGGAGCAAGGTGGTACACTTGAGCAGGCACTCCTTCAACAGGGAATGACTAAAGAAAGTTTAAGAGAAAGTGTAAAAAACCAGAAAATAATTGAAAAACTTTTCGCGGATAAGCTAAAAGTAACTGATGCAGAAGTGAATAAGTATATTGCCGAAAATGAAATTCCAATAGAAGAGGGAAAAGAAGCCGAAACAAAAAAACAGATAATGGATCAGTTAATACAACAGAAATTCCAGCAGGAAGTCCAGTCATGGGTTACTACCTTTAAAACATCAGCGGATATTAAGTATTATGTAAATTACTAAATAGAAAGAAGGTGAATAATATGAAATGTTCCAAATGCGAAATGGAGGCAAAAGGCTGGAAATGTGCTATTTGTGGTGAGGAATCAGATGCTCATGATGCAAATCACAAACATGGCGAACCGGCATCGGATCGAAACTGTATGCCGAAATGCACCGGTTGTGGTCAAGCAGAAGCTTTGTGTACTTGTAAATAAAATCTTGGCTTCTGATCGATTCCTGAAAATTGATACAATAAGAATATGAAGCTAGCTATTGTCCTTTCAAGTAGCAACGTGGAAACCAATTGGAATGCGTTTAGGTTGGCAAATCTGGCGATTGGTAAGGGTGATACTGTTTCCGTTTTTCTTATTGGTGAGGGTGTCGAATACGGAAAGCATACTTCTGCTCAATTTAACATCACTAAACAGGTACAAAAATTCCTGGAACCAGGAGGTAAGATTGTCGCTTGTGGCACGTGTATGGCAATACGTAAACAGGAGAGCAGTCAGGAATGTCTGGCAGGAGGAATTGAAGATTTATACAATTTGATTGCTGATAGCGATAAAGTAATAACTTTTTAAATAAAGAGAAGGAAGTATTATTGACAAAGCAAAATAATTTATGAAAATACAGTTTTCTCTTGCCATATTAATTTTAAGTTTGATACTGTTTTTCCCCCTTCACTCCTTTGCCCAAGGGATGATGGGAAACAACATGATGGGCAAAGTTGATACGGTAACTCAAAACGATAACGGCCTGCCCACCGAAGCAACGGCGCAGGCGGGTCATACCGCCCGTGAAGAAGCCGCAGGAAAAGAAGTCTGGAAAAAACTTCAAAGCAAAGAGTTAAAATGCGTAGATCTATCTAATGATGACTTTGGAGCTCTTGGCGAGTATTTCATGGGGCAGATGATGGGTGATTCCCATGAGGCAATGAATGACAGACTAACCCAGATGTTGGGAAGCGAAGGAGAGGAACAAATGCATATTGCCATGGGCAAACGCATGAGTGGCTGTGAACCAAACGCACCCATGCCACAAGATATGTTAACAGCCTTCTACGGGACGCAGGAAGGAGGTGGAAATGGTATGATGGGTAATTTTGCGGGTAATCCAATGGGAACATACGGTTGGGGTTTTGGCTGGATTTTTATGATCTTATTTTGGGGTCTGATTATCTTAGGCATTGTCGCCTTGATAAAATGGACTGCAAATCAAGGCAAAAGCCAAACACATGACAGATCGGCTTTAGATATTCTCAAAGAACGCTACGCTAAAGGTGAAATTGATAAAAAGGAATTTGAGGAAAAGAAGAAAGATTTAAAATGACATCATCAATATATGATAAGTGGACAGGCTAAACTTGTAACTTCGCTTTCCGCAATGTCATGGCATTAATAACTACAATAACTGAAGATAAACTCATGAGAAGCGCTCCAACTGCCGGAGTAAGTCTAAACCCAAGAGGTATAAAGAGCCCTGCGGCTGCCGGAATAGCAAGCACGTTGTATCCAACCGCCCAGAACAAATTCTCAACCATCTTTCTATACACTTTTCGGGAAAGAATGATTAAACGCACAATGTGTTGCGGATTACTTTGGGTAAGCACGATATCACCTGCCTCAACTGCAACATCGGTACCGGCGCCTATCGCCACTCCCGCATTGGCTTGAGTGAGCGCAGGAGCATCATTTACTCCATCACCCGCCATTAAAACGATATTGCCCTTATCTTGCAGTTCTTTGATGTGTTTATACTTGTCTTCCGGTAAAACTTCGGCAAAAACGGCATCTATACCAAGTTCTTTGCCGACAGGAGCTGCTGCTGCCTTGGTGTCGCCCGTAAGCATAGCTACTTTAACTCCTAGTTTGTGAAGTTCGTCCACAGCCTGACGAGACTCGTTTTTAACCTCATCGCTTAAGCCTAAAATTCCCAATATTTTTTGTTCACCCGCAACAAATACCGGTGTTTTGCCTCCTTGAGAAAAGGTGTTTATAACTTCTTGAGCAGCCGGTGACATAAGTCCTTTCTTTTCCATCAAGCGCTGGTTACCGACAAAATACTTTTTACCGTTAACCGAGCCTTCCATACCCATACCGGCCAGGTTCTTAATATTTTCGGCTTCTTCAAAGACAATCTTTTTATCCTTGAGATACGAAACCATCGCCATTCCGATAACATGAGAAGACTGACTTTCGATGCTGCCCACTGTGGATAGTAATGTATCTCGGTTTCCATCTAAGACTTCGACATCTGTTACTCCAAACTCTCCGCGTGTTAGAGTACCGGTTTTATCAAATACCACATAGTCGGCACTTTTTACTATTTCAATTTTTGCCATGTCTTTGATAAAGACTCCGTTATTGACCGCCAGTTTGGTCGCGATCGTAGACACCGTAGGGATCGCAAGTCCCAGTGCATGAGGACAGGCAATCACCAGAACAGTTATAGCCATTGTTGCGGCAAATACAAGTGGCTCACCAACTATTAGTGACCAAACGATTAAAGCAGAAAACGCCACCAGGAGAGCCGAAAACGTCAATATTTTAGAGGCTCTGTCAGCCAGCTTTTGCACCGAAGGTTTTGTTTGTTTGGCAGAGGCGATCAGATTTTTAATTTGACCGATGGTTGACGACTCGCCTACTCGGAGTAGTTTGACTTCAACCGATCCGTCAATATTTATCGCGCCGGCAACAACTGGTGACCCTACAGATTTTTCAACCGGTTTGGATTCTCCGGTGATATGTGCTTCATTGAAATTAGCGCTGCCTTTTATTACTTCTCCATCAGCAGGTACCTTCTCACCGGATTTTACTATAACGATATCGGCTTCCTTGAGTGTATCGATAGTAACTTCCGTAATTCCACTTTCGGTTTTGAGATGCGCCTCTTTCGGCAATAGTTTCGCTACCTCCTGAAGTGCATCACCCGCAGCAGACGATGATTTTGCCTCTAAAAAATGGCCAAACAAAAGTACCCAAATAAGTGTTGATATTTCCAGATAAAACTCAACTTCAATAGCGGGAATAAAAGTAGAAGCTGCTGAAAAAAGATAACCTGCTCCCACTCCCAAGGAAACCAGTGTCATCATCCCAAACTGACGAGACTTAACTTCATGACTCGCGTGTTGAAAAAAAATCAAACTAAAGTAAAAAATGATCGAAGCAATCCCAAACTCTACATAAGGTCTTGAGGCAAAATCAGGAGCGCCTAAAAATTTTACTGCAGGCTCTGAAAAGAAGGCTAGTGGAACCAATAGTGCAGTTACAATAAAAAATCGATGTAAAAAATCACTTGCTGCATCGGGAGTGGCCATCATACTTTCATGATCATGATCTGAATGATCGATATTATGATGTGCATGACTGATTTCATTTTGAATTTTTACCAGATCCATCCCACATTTTGGACATCTGCCGGGTTTATCCTGCTGAACTTCTGGATGCATTGGGCAAGTATAAAATGATTTTATAGTATGATTTTCCATATGAATCGGAAATTAATTATATTAATAACAAGAATGATCAATTTTTATTATAGACTGTTATAGTTTCCATTCAAATACTCTCTCTTTAATACCTGAAACGTCTGTTATTACAAGTTTTATCTTTGATGCCTCTTTCAGTTGTTTATCAAAAATGAGCTTTCCATTTCTGTGATGCCCGCCAGGAGGTGAGCCTTCCCAGATACTTTCGGAGTATGTATTTCCAGCGTCATCAAGAAGAATACTGACTTTTGATACATCGAAATCAAGTTCTTCCGTATGAGTATCGAATATTAATTTGATCCGTGGCTGTTTTCCAACTTGTAAGACTTCTGGAGTAGCAATAACAGTTACGTTCCCTCCATCCGCCTCTTGAGTTTCAAACTGCGGTTGTACTGTCTTGGCTGTATTGCTTTCTTGTTGAACAGGAAGTTTGATATTTTTCTGTAGTTTCATGGCAAAAAGAATTGCAAAAATAATCATTGCGATACAACCGATTATTAATAGAAAAGTGGTGTTATTTTTCATGATATTTTTTTAAAACTCGTAAAATGTATACAATTCCTACGAAATTCATGATTATGCCCAAGATAATGAGCGGTATTTGATAATTAGTGAGAAAGATCGCCGCCCCCGATAAACCTACGATTGGTAGGACATCCGTAAGATGATGAGCGCAGCAGGCGATCATACCCATAGTCGATGTTCCTGTACTTGTTGCCGTAATTGCTCCAACATGTGCGGCGTTATGTTTTATAACCATTTTCAAATAAGAAAATAATCCAACCTGCACGCCAAATCCGCCGGCTAATGCAAAAATCCAGTACCACATCTGCCGTAACTGTGAAAAAGTTGCCTCTACATTCCTTGATGCAAGACCCATCACAATAAAGTAGAAGAGAATTAGGGCAAGTGCCCCAAGGATGCCAAAAAGTATGCTTTTTCTTTTCATGTCAATATGATAATCAATACCCCATTAAGAATTTATTAAGACGGAAGTGTTTTTTGTCTTCATAAAATCTTCATTAGCATTTCGTTATATTAAAAAAATGGAAGATGAAAGATTATGGAAAATTGCCAAGTACATTTTTATCATAGGAGCAGTTTCGGCAGGTTTTATGCTATTAAATACATATCTCCATAATTCATTGGGGACAAAACTTCCTGACCCTTCGGAGTTTATGAAATAATCAAAAACTATGTATAAAACTAATAAGATCAGGGCAAAAGAGGACCCCCTTGATAGCCGGGAATCCACGAGGGAATAAATACATAGATCATAAAAATAATCCCAACTACAAATGAAATGAGAAGATAAATTAGGAGTAAAATACCATGATCAAGAAAGGTTTTATGTCCCTTTTGTTTACAGCATCTTCCATAGTAAAAATATAAAAATATGAGGAAAGCTGCAAAGAATAACGCCGGCAGTAAATATATTCTGTTTTGGCCTTCTTGACTAAATTTAAGCAAAAGACCTGAAGAAATAAGAAAAAATAAAAGGGCTCCACAGCAAATGATGTGCTGCAAGGTAAATGGGATCATGAATCCTAAAACTTTCTTCATACTCACTTTTTACTCATGACCTCCCAAACTAGTCCAAATACATAACCTGTAATCCATGCAAACGCAACAAGCACAATGCCGACCATAAAATATCCATAAAATGTTACATTTACATCTCCCATCTGTCTTAAGACCAAGCCGTGTGTCAACCATTGTGTAAACTGGAATGAGAAAGCTGGAAAAAATGCCACAGCTAGTGTACAGATTGTCCAGGCAAATCCTGTTGTAATAGCGAGTGTATTTGCTATAAGAATTTTTTCCAATTTCATATCTACCACCTGCTTTCATTTAGACTAATTGATAACCAAGTTCAGATACTGACTTACGTGCAACTGTCTCATCATAATCTTTCAATAATTTCAGTGTAATCTCTTTTTTATTAAAATCAGCATGCATATTATGAATTCCCTTTATTTTTCTTAAAGTTCTTTTTATCATTTCCACGCAAGCTCCACAATGTATTCCTTCCATTTTGTAAGTTTTTGTTTTAAACACCACATCCACCACCTCCTTTCGGCGGCTGCTTAACGATTCCTTGATCTTGCAGCCATCTTTTTTTCTGTGCCCAGCCGTTAGATGAGGAATACTCATTACTTAGTAATTTTTTGGGGTCGACATCTTTAAATTCCGTATTTTCTTTACTCTTGAAATAGAGAGCGAGGTCGTAGTAATTAGCTGGAAACCAGTACGCACTGATATATTTTCCGGCTTCATACATCTCATCTTCGGTTGCACCTTGACTTGCCATGAGCTGTAAGACTGATAAAAGTGCCATACCGTGATTGCAGTCAGGAAACGATGTGGGATTTCCGCAGCATGGTCGATAAATATTTGATGAGACTTTTTCAACAAGAGCTTCCTGCTCCGGTGTCATTTGAATCAAAGTTTCCTTAGCATAATAATCCATGGGGTCACTTTTGGCGAGGGTCCAACCACCGGTTGAGGCAAATCCACCCGCTCCACCGTCTCCGTATTTAACCATTTCTCCTTCAGTCAGAACCCGTGATTTATTCCCGAGACCAGCGGCCCAGAAAAAATTGAGAAGAAAATTGGAATTTTCACGGGTAATCTTGACTTTTTTATCTGTTCCTTTGGTGAGAATTGTCAGTTGTTCATCGGTCAACGCTTCTCCGCGACCGGCATATAATTGCTGAAATTTTTCAACATCAATAACACCCATTGCAAGCATACGTGGCCCAAGGTCACCAAATATGGTATTTAATTCATATCCTTTTTCCGGATTAATTTGGCTATATATTTCATCAGAGACACCAGACGCATTCTCGATATTTTTCTCTGCGATACTTCCAAATACATTACCTATTGGAAGCGGCATACGGGGAATAGCATAGACAAAGAGTACAAATACCAATCCCACTAAAGCAGAGCGTTTGAATGATTTATTTTGAAATATACCATGAATCCGAAGCGAAAGAATATTGAATGAGTACAAAAGAAGAAGTATTGATAATACTTTTATCTCAAGTCCTTGAAACGGAAAAGCCGTAAGTGAAGCGGCGATCCCTAAAATCGGAAGCAAAAATCCGCCACAAACAGCGCACCCTACCGAGACAAGGCTCAAAAAAATACCCATGCTTGAGTTGGCGAGTTCGGTATGAGTTTTTTGTTTCGCTTTTTCAAAAGCATAAACAAGTGTTGTAATTACGATCCCGATAAGAAGATTGTTTATAATTGAAAGCCCAATCGTAAGCCATATGTAAATAGGATTATTATCTTGTATGAATCGTTCCCACGAAGTGGTTCTTGTCAAAAGAAAATAATCAAGAAGCATAAAAGAGATAAATAAAGATAGGGAAAGAATTTTCATGCTGAAATCCTTATATACGTTTTGAAGCGTTTTCATAAAAAATGATTTTTTATTTTCATTTGTCATAAGTTTTTTTAAGTAATTTATAAAAGATAAATACGATGATTAGAAAAAGAGTAATATCAAGAAAAGGATTTTGAAAATTTTTAGCAATGTTAAAAACAACTATGCGTAATTCTTTCCCGTATCCTTCCATACTCTCCATCTGGATTTTACCCAAATAGTTCATGACCGCAATCGTAATACCGGAAACGATAAATATTGCCGCCCCAAGATACTGAAAAACTGTATATAAATTTTTTCTTTTTTCAGCAGGCAGGAGAGAAGTTGATTTTTTATATCCAAGAGATAGAAGAAAAAGCGGGAAAACTATGCCAAGAACATATGCGCCGGAAACTACAACTGCCTGGAAAATAGATGGGGAAAGTGACGTCAGCGTTATCGCTGCAAAAAGGACAGGTGCGCAACATGAAGAAGTAAGCCCGGACATAATTCCCAGTCCAAAAACAGATCCCGCGCTCACTTTCTTATCAATTCCTGGCTTAACATTAAAAAACTGTGGAATATGAAACAACGGTCTTATCGTGGATATGCCCATTACGATAAGAACAAGGGCTCCCACATAATAGACTTCTGTATGATAGGCATCAAGAAAATATATAAGAAATCGAAATCCCAAAGCGACGGGAATGAGTATGAAAGATAACCCAAGCGCGAAGATTAAGGTATAAAACATTACCTTTTTGCTTTCTTTAAATATAGTTCCGAGATAGGTCGGGAAAAGAAACGTAATACAACATGGAGCAAACAACGCCAAGACTCCAGCAAGAAATGATGCCGTAAGCGATATTCCAAATAAAAAATTTGAATCCATTATTTTACATTTGCTGTAACTTGCAGTACAAGTTTGGGATTGTCAGGAGCATTTGTTGATATATACACTTCTCGCTGTACCGCTCCATACACCGGCATCACAAAAGGACGATAGAGCACTTTAACTGTAGCTTCGGTTCCAGGTTCAATCGGTGTCGAAAAACTACCTACCGAATGCATCCCATACTCTGCACTCTCTTTACCTTTATAAATTACTTGACCGACAGTACAACCACAACTTGAGGATATATCAAAAAGTTGCAATGGCTTATTTCCGGTATTTTTAATAGTAAAATTTGCAGTTGCGGTGTCAGATACTTTAATAGTTTTCATATCGTAAGACGTTTGGTCTAACTCAACTTTTGGTTTTTGATTGTCGTTTGCAGAATATTTTGTTACAGAAACTGCAAGTGGAGTTTTTGTCCGAAGCACAAAATACGATCCTGCAATAATTGCAATTGAAAGTATGGCTACTAATGCAATAAATAATTTATTCATAAGACATGCTAGACTTATAACTGTGACTATGTTAACAAAGAGAATATTAAGATTTTATGAAGACGATAGAATTAGAATATAATGTGATATGAACAAAATTCTTCAGGAAATCCGTAAATCTTTGATAGAAAATATTGACGAAAAGGCAAAGAAAGGCTTTCAAAGATATTTTAAGGAAAAAGTAAAATTCCATGGCTTAAAACTAAATTTTATTCTTGTTTAAAAATATTTTTAATTTTTCAGCCGCAATTCTTCGCATGCTGTATTTTTGTTTCTCTTCCAAACTCATTTCGCCAAATGTTCTAGTTTCGCCATTGGGTTGAAAAATCGGGTTCCAGCCAAAACCATGACTACCTCGAGCTGCGACAATCCGACCTTTTACTTCACCTTCAAAAAAATTTATGTTCTTTTTTCTATCTGAATAACCAATAATGGTTTTAGCAAGTGCAAAATTGTTAGCGAATTTTTCAGTAATTTTTACTATACCTTCGTTCTTTAAACTTTTTATAAACCACTTGATGAGAGGACCGGGTAAGCCATTTAAGCAATTTAAATACAATGACGTGTCTTCAACGATAAATTCACCGGAATGATGTTCAAACGCCGACTGAAGTTTTGCCTCGACAATTTTCCTTGCATCGATTTCCTGGATTTCGGGTAGATCAATCTCGAGTTGTCTGATCTTTGACAGGATCGATTGTATTTCTTTAAATTTTCCTTTTGATCCGGTTATGAAGTAAAGTGACATGAGCAAAGTATAAATTTTCCGCAGAAATTTGACAATTGCCAATCACTTTTGTACAATACTAAACAGACAATATGTTAAAAATACTATCCACAACTCGTTTTTCTTCAAGAAGAATCACTGGGGAGGGTAGTATTTCTATGATCTAAAAAATCATTTAACAAAAACTATTCACCCCCGACAAAAAAGGTCGGGGATTTTTTTTGGCTTAAAAAAATATGAAAACACTTTGGGGGAAAGCTTTTAAAAACCAACCGTCTGCAGCAGTAATAAATTTCACTGCTGGGCATGATGTGGTCGGTAAAAAGGCTGCCGATTATCATTTGCTTCCCTATGATATCTTGGGAAGTCAGGCTCATGTATTCATGCTTTACGAGCAAAAAATTATCGGTAAAGAAGACGCAGAAATGATATTCGCAGGCCTGAAAAAAATAGCATCTCTTGTCAAAAAGGGAGAGTTTAAACTAGATCCAAATCTTGAAGATGTACATACAAACATTGAGTCATATCTGACAAAACACTACGGAATTGACACCATTGGCAAACTGCACACTGCCAGGTCTCGAAATGATCAGAGCAATCTGGATACTCGCCTTTTTATTCGCGATAAAACTCTTGAGTATATAAAAAACTTAATTATTTTGTGCGAGAATCTTGTAGATCTGTCAAAAAAATATAAAGACTATCTCATGCCGGGATTTACCCATCACCAACATGCAATGATAACTACATTCGGACACGTCTTAATGAGCTTTGCCTCGATGGTTTCACGGGACGCTGTTCGTTTTTCACAATGGTATGACCTGCATAACAACAATCCGCTGGGAAGTGTGGCGGGTTATGGCACTACATTTCCCATAAATCCCGCTCTGACAACTGAACTTTTGGGATTTGATTGCCCTGTTTTGAATTCTCTTGATCCGATCACGAACCGCTGGGAGCCTGAAGCAGATTTTGTTTTTGCGATAAGTATTTTTATGAATCATCTTTCGCTCATGGCCGAAACTTTTATACTCATGGCTACGCCTCAATTTGGCATGGTCACTCTTGCTGATGAATTCTCAACCGGCAGCTCGATCATGCCGCAAAAGAAAAACCCCGATCCTCTTGAAGTCATGAAAGGAAAAACCGCCTATGTTGCCAGTTCATTACAAACTCTCATGTCTCTTGGCAAAGGGAACTTCATCGGTTATAACCGCGACTCACAGTGGTCAAAGTATGCGCTGATTGATGCCGTTGAAGAATCCACTCCGGCTGCGGAGATAATGTGTGGAGTCGTCAAAACAATGAAAGTTCATAAATCAAATATGGAAAAATGGTGCTATCTAGGTTTCATCGGTGCCCCGTCCCTAATGGAACAAATTTCTCTAAAGTTCAAACTCCCATTTCGAAAAACAAAAATGATTGTAGAAAATGCGGTGAAATACTCTGAAGGAAATGAATCGGTTTCTTATGAAGCCCTCATGAATGCTTTAAAAAAAGAAGGAATTAATATATCTATTACAAAAGAAGAGGTTAAAAAGTTTCAAGACCCCAATGTCATTATTCAGTTAACACAATCATTTGGTGGACCTGGCAAAAAATCAATAATGAAAAGCATTGAGTTGTTAGAAAATAATTTAAAAAAACATAAAAATTGGTTGAGTAATAAATTAAAAGAAAAAAAGAACGCATTAGATTTGCTAGAAGCTAAAATAACGGAAATTTTCAGATGAATCTAATACCTGGAGTGGTAGCCATACACTCAATTATTATTTATTCAAAATTTTATGAAAAATCAAACAAGTTACGTAAAAGTTGCTTCATACGAAGCACAAAAAGGAAAAGTTAACAAGATTCTTTTGCTTTATTCAGGTGGACTGGATACGAGCGTGATGCTCAAATGGATTCAGGAACAGTACAAAGTCCCGGTCATTGCTTTGACCATAGACATCGGTCAACAACGGGATGATCTGAAAAAAATAAAGCAAAAAGCTCTAAAGTTGGGCGCTAAAAAAACGATAACACTTGATGCAAAAGATGAGTTTGCAAACGACATTCTCACAAAAGGTATCAAAGCCAATGCTTCATATCAGGGAGACTATCATCTTTCAACACCGATGGGGCGCGTCATGTTGGCAAAAAAAGCCATTGAGATAGCAAAACTGGTGGGAGCTGACTGTATAGCACATGGTTGTACAGGAAAGGGTAACGATCAGGTACGTATTGAAGGATACATCCTGACCCAGGAGCCCAAAATGAAAATTATTGCTCCTGTTCGTGAATGGAATATGGATCGAAACGAGGAAATCGAGTATGCAGAAAGCAATGATATCCCAGTCCCGGCGTCAAAAAATTTTCCCTACAGTGTCGATGATAATATGTGGGGAATGACATGGGAAGGTGGTGAGATCGAGGCACCGGATATCATTTCGCCTGTTGAAAAATTTTTGACCACCTATACCCTGGCCAAAAAAGCTCCCGATAAAGCAACATTGGTAACACTCGCTTTTGAAAAAGGCATACCTGTTGCTCTAAACGGTAAAAAGCATAAACTTGCGGCAATCATTTCAAAACTGAATAAGATCGCCGGAGCACACGGAGTCGGTGTGGTACACATGTTTGAAGATCGTTTAGTTGGTCTTAAAAACGGAGGAGTATATGAGTTGCCTGCAGCACATGTGATCATCAAGGCTCACAAAGCTTTGGAGAGTTATGTCTCCACACGCAACCTCAATGAACTCAAATCCGGGCTTGACCTCAAATGGGGATACTTGTGTTACGGAGCTCTTTGGTATGACCCGGCTATGCGGGCGATAAATGCCTTCAATGAATTTGTGAATGAAAAAGTGACCGGAAATGTGACCGTCGAACTTCATAAAGGCAAAGCTACGATAGTTGCAATGAAGTCGGCAAACGGACTGGATTATACATCCTTCAATACGGATGAGGGTTATAAATTTAATGTGAATGCAAGCGCCGGTTTTATCGAGATATATACTCTTCAGATGAAGCTGGCGAACAAATTCGAAACAAAATGAATATGAAACCGAAACACTTTTTATCGATTAGCGACTTTGATAAGAAAGAGTTTATGACCGTCCTCAATATTGCCTTGAGATTGAAAAAAGAGTTAAAAACAACTGGTTCAAACAAAAAACTCCTCTTTGGAAAATCGATGGCAATGATCTTTGAAAAACCCAGTTTGAGAACAAGGTTGTCTTTTGAAATCGGGATGACACAACTTGGAGGACACGCTATTTACTTGGCTCCTTCAGATATTGGTTTGGGAGTCCGTGAGAAAATATCGGATGTTGCAAGAGTGACATCGAGTATGGCGGATATCATCATAGCTCGGGTATTTCGGCATGAATCTGTGGAAGAACTTTCAAAGTATTCTCGAGTTCCGGTAATAAATGTACTTTCTGATCTTGAACATCCGTGCCAGATACTTGCGGATTTGCTAACAATTATCGAGATCAAAAAATCTTTTTCCGGAATAAAATTGGCATTTGTCGGAGATGGGGAAAATAATGTTACTCATTCATTAGCTCTAGCCTGTGCTATGTTGGGAATCCGTTTTAGTGTTGCATCTCCGCGCGGCTTTAAAATGAACAAATTAATCGTTAAAAAAGCAAAAAAAATCGCCGTAAACACCGGTGCCTCACTTATTGAGACTAATAATCCTATTGATGTTGTTCAAAATGCTGATGTTGTTTATACGGATACCTGGGTAAGTATGGGTGATGAATCAGAAAAAGAAAAACGCCTAAAAATTTTTCGAGACTATCAAGTAACGATTTCACTGATGAAGAAAACTAAACCGAATGCTATTTTTATGCACGATATGCCGGCATATCGAGGCCTAGAAGTTTCGGCAGAAGTGATTGATGGACCGCAATCTGTTATTTTTCAGCAGGCTGAAAATCGTCTACACGCCCAGAAAGCATTGTTAGTTTATTTACTGAACTCATGAAAATCAGGCTAATACAAAAAAACGACTTTTATGGAGTATATGAGTTATGGCAAAAAGCTAAGCTAAAACTTGATACTTATCAGAATGAAAAAAGGGAATTTGCTGAAATGTTAAACATTAATTCAGAATCATGTTTTGTAGCCGTAAATAAAGATCATCTAATCGGAAGCGTTTTTGGAACAAACAATGGACGAAGGGCTTTTATATATCATGTAGCAGTTCATCCTGACTGGCAACGTAAAGGTGTAGGTAAAAAATTACTACAAAAAGTAGAATTTTCTCTTAAAAAAATCGGGGTGTCAAGAGTAAGGCTAATGGTTGATTTAGAGAATTTACATGTCGTAACATTCTATGAAAAATGTGGTTATAGTACTTATGAACCTTACTCTGTTTTTATGAGAAAAGATTTATAGGGAATGTAGCATAACTTTTAAGTTATAAACCTCTATAATGTAATTTCATATTTATGGAGATCCAAACTAATCTTTTTATAATTTTTAGCATTATTGTTGGCGGATTTTTGATTGTCGACCTTGGCTATTTCAACCGCAAGGCTCATAAAATTGGTCCTACTTCAGCTCTAATCCAATCAATATTTTGGATTGCTATTTCCTTTGCTTTTGCGCTATTGATCTTGATATTTTTAGATCGCGAAACGGCCGCCCAGTTTATGAGCGCTTATGTAACAGAAAAGATGCTTTCTGTCGACAATCTTTTCGTGATCATGCTTATCTTTAACTTTTTTAATATTGAAGAAAAATACCACCACAAAGTTTTGTTCTGGGGCATCTTGGGGGCAATAGTTTTCCGGGCATTATTTATCGTTATCGGTGCTTATATTATCGATCAATTTCACTGGGTACTATATATTTTTGGGGCAATACTTATTTATACTGGTATAAAATTATTTGCTGATAAAAAAGAGGAGCATGTAGATTTTGAAAAAAACAAAGTGGTGCGATTTGCGAGAAAATATTTGCCATTTACAACTGCTCATCACGGAGGAAAATTCATTGTGAGAGAGGGAGGAAAAATATATTTCACTATTCTTTTCCTAATCATTATTCTTATTGAAACCACTGATATAATATTTGCGATTGATTCCATTCCGGCAGCTTTCGCGATCACTCAAAATTCATTCATAGTTTTTACCTCAAATATCTTTGCCGTCATGGGACTCCGGGCACTATTTTTTCTGCTTGAAAATGTCCTGCATAAATTTCACCATCTTCAGAAAGGTTTATCATTTATCCTGATTTTTGTTGGCGCCAAAATGTTTTTGGGAATTCTTGATTTACATATTTCTTCACTTGTGTCATTTGCAGTCATAATTAGTGCACTTGGACTTTCTCTCCTGCTTTCTGTAATATTTCCTAAGAAATTATAGAAAGTGCTTTTTACTCGTAAGAGCTACTCACCGCATCGGCCACCACTTTCACAACTTCCCTATCTCCTATCTTTGATAAAAGCTGATCGGCTTTAGGTGAAACAACATATTCAGACAACACTTTGGCAGTCGCATATTTCATCTTTGTGGTAACTCGCTTGGCACGACAGTTTAATAATCCCCTGAAAATGCCGGGAAATCCTAGTGCATTGTTTATTTGATTGGGTAAATCGCTCCTACCGGTGGCGACAATCGCTGCTCCTACTTCCTTTGCTTCATCAGGCATGATTTCAGGAACAGGATTTGCCATCGCAAAAACTATTGGATCAGGGTTCATAGATTTGATCATTTGTTTGGTGATAATCCCGGGTCTTGATAAACCAACCACAACATCTGCGCCTTTAAGTGCAAAGGCTAAATCGCCTTCCTTGTTTTCTTTATTGATCTTTTGTGCAATTTTAAG
The DNA here is from genome assembly GCA_001789555.1 of Candidatus Roizmanbacteria bacterium RIFCSPHIGHO2_12_FULL_38_13. Classification (GTDB taxonomy): domain Bacteria; phylum Patescibacteriota; class Microgenomatia; order UBA1406; family GWC2-37-13; genus CAYNLS01. The sequence goes on along the minus strand of MFZZ01000042.1, from coordinate 34,538 downwards.
TTTGTATGAATTCATATCTGTTCTGCTTGGAGAAACTATACCTTTCGAGTCGACAAGTTTGATGTCGGCGACTTGAGGAAAGTTTGCCTCACCGGCATTTGCTATGAGTTTGGTGACGGCGATGCCCGCAGCACCGGAACCCACGATCACGACACGAAGGTTATTTAATTTTTTTCCAAGAACACGGCAGGCGTTGAGCAATGCTGCGAAAACCACAACTGCTGTACCATGCTGGTCGTCATGAAAAACCGGAATGCCGATATCTTGCAATTGATCTTCGACTTCAAAACATCTCGGTGCCGCAATATCCTCAAGATTTATAGCGCCAAATGTCGGTGCGCATTGTTTTACGAAACGAATAATGTCATCTGCATTTTCAGCTTTTATACAAAGTGGGACAGCGTCGATGCCGGCAAGCTCTGACATAAGTAAAGCCTTGCCTTCCATGACCGGCATCGCCGCCTCGGGTCCGATATTTCCCAATCCGAGTACAGCCGTACCGTCAGAGACGACAGCAACAAAATTACTTTTGATCGTATAATCAAAAACAGAGTTAGTATCTTCCGCAATTTTTCTAGATGCTGCAGCCACACCAGGAGTGTAAACAAGAGAAAAGGTTTCATCTTCGCTTTGGGGAATTTTGGATTTTACAGTAATTTTTCCTTTGTGTTTTTTATGAAGATCGAGAGCTTTTTCTTGTAAATCCGAATTGGACATGTTAGAGAAAGTTTATCATAAAAAAATTGATTGTCTCAGTGGGAACTTGTTATGTAAGAGTTCACAAGTCTTGACACAATACTCGTCATGCTGAATTTATCCCGCCTTTTGCGGGATCCCGCTAAGCGGTGATTTCAGCATCTTAACAAGGAGATTCCGAAACCCTCCTATTCGGCGGGCAGGCGAGTTCGGAATGACGTGATATAGATTGATCTAGATTTGTCAAAGACCGTGAACTCTCACAAGTAAAGGACTACTTTCATGTTAATACTTTTTCAATATATAATACGTCGCTTTTCCTTTCCCTTTACGCCCAATAATCTGTAATTTAAGAAGTTTTTGAAAATCAAGCGTCCGTGTTGCCTTAGCCCGATCGGTAAGCCGTGTGTAACCTCGGTCTGTTATATACCCGTTTTTTTGGATATATTCCAGAATAGCAAGATGATGTGGTTGGAGTTCCGTTTGAGGTGTATGAGATGCTTTCGGAAGGAGTTCCTGAACTCTCAAAAGTTCATCTATGATGCCTTCCGTAAAATACTCAAGCCAGGAAGTAAAATTTATCTTGTCTTTGAGTTCATAGTAATCTCCATATTCTCCGACAGTCTGAAAATACTTGGTCACGTTTTTGTTGTAGTAATTTTCAAAACTGAACAGATTGAAGGTGTTTAATCCCATCGCAGCCAGTAATACCTTTGTAACGAGTCGTGTTGTCCTGCCGTTGCCATCCATGAACGGATGAATGATGACCATTTGTTTATGAAATATTCCCGCAAGAATGAGCGGATCTATGGTATTGTGATTTGTGTTTATGAATGTTATGAGATCTTCCATAAGCGGTTGAACGTCTTTTACATTTGGGGGTATAAAAACTACCTGTCCTGTTCGTGGATCATTGACCACGACCGATTTTTGTCTCAACCGTCCGATATCTGAGACCGGAAGAAGGGTGTGTATGACTTTCTTTTGGATGGAGAGTAAGAGATTCAGTGAAAGAACGGGAGGATTTTTACCGATCTGCTCATTTAATGTTTCAAGCGCTTCATTGTAGTTAAGTACCTCCTGTTCGCTTGCTCTTATATGAACCGGTTTTGATTTAAGAATTTTTTTTACTTCTGTCAAAGGAAGTGTATTCCCTTCAATGCTTGTTGAGGCATATGTTGATATAGCTCGTGCAGTGCGCTCAAGTTCCATGAGCACAACATGAGGGAAACGTCGGGAATTGAGTTTCGTAATAAGAGAATTGATACGCTTGATATTGGCAAGAAGACGGTTAGTTATGGTGTACGAAGGAGTAAACATTAGTCTAATTTTAGTCGATTATTAGTCGATTGTCAATACAATTTTTGAGCCTTTAATCATCTTCGCTCAAACAAAAAACAATGTGCAACATGGTGAAGACGCTTTCCTAAAGTTGACTCTTTATGTACTAATAAGCAAGCGATATTGAGTCTTCATGAGAAAATCCGCCGCCACTGCCCTGGAAGCTGATCGGCACCGTTTTACTTTCTTTATTTACGACCCCGCCGAAAGTAGCGCTTGCCGGAACATTGACAAAAAATAGGCTACAACTGCCAGCCATTTTTCCTGAAATACTGCCACCATCTGCTCCGTCGTAGGTACCGGTCACTTTTCCATTACAGTCACCAGTTACAGAACCAGTAACTTCACCTCCTTCAAGTGGGACTTGCGCTGTCATGGTAATCGAATAATCTTTGTACGAATAAGGTCCGGTTGCCGTGACAACATCTTGTCCCGCTTCTTCATCTTCAGCCATGATATCAGAAATACAATCAAATAACGGTATATCTCCACAGTTTTCACTATAGGTTCCGAATAAAAAATTTCCACCAATAATGAATAAAATAATTACCACCATGATTATGAAGGTCATCAATCCACAACCTATTCCCTTATGAGAAGTTTTGACGGGATCTACTGCCATAAATACTATTATACTATAATTTTTCTTATGGGATTACTATTTCTTTTTCCCCAATAATCCCAAAAGCGGAGATCCGGCACCGAGTAAAAATCCGAATTGATACCAGCCTCCATCACGCGCTACATTGTAAACCGGAAAGCTAGTCCACCATCCAAATACATGTGCGATGAGTACCGGCCAAGCTGTAAGTCCGTTCCATAAACCCCATAAAAATTCTTGCATAAAATTTATTATATAACCCTATTTTCTTTTAAAGAATACCAATTTATAACCATCTGGATCACGGATTACAAATTCTCTATTACCCCATGGCCAGTCACGAGGTTTGCTGGAAGGTTGCAAACCTTTGGCAAGAAGTCCTTTATAAAATGCGTCAACATCATCGACGCTAATGTATAAAAATAAACCAGCGCCTTTGTTGTCCAGATTTGCCTCTTTTTGAAATTCGGGTTTATCTTCTTTGTCTTGCGGGTGAAAGTCTATCCAAAATCGGTTTAAAAAAATAGACACATGATCTGGTTCGCGCTTTTCAAACGTAAAACCAAGAGCTTCATAAAATTTGGCAGTTTTATTTGTATCCTTGACATAACAAACTACGCCGGAAACGCTTTTCATTTTCATATGGAAATGATATCAACTAGTCACTTTAATAAAAATCTGATAACCAACAAAATTAATCCTAAAAATGTAACATTTGTAAAAAACGGGGTTGCTTTCTTGGCGAGATGATCCGGAAGAAATAGATTGAAGAAAGGTATGGGGTCATCGAGTTTCTTTTGAATGTGAATAAGCGGGCAATCTCCTCCATTTAATATAAAAACTAGGACTCCCTCAATAATAAGACTGACAATCGCTATAATCAAGACCAGATTAAAACGCGCGACAATGACTGCGTAGTAGATATAAAAGATGCAGGATATAAAATAAATTGCAAATAGTGTGTGGACAGCTCTTAGTAAAAGAACTTTTTTTTCCATACTAGATTTTATTTTTTGTGACTAGTTGAATTTTTTTTAAACAAGTTTTTTACTTGTTCCACGCTTTATTAAGTTTACTTGCACTACCAAATCCTACTAGACCATATAATACGGCGAAGAAATTAAGAATTGCATGAGAAATAGAAATCAAAATGAGATTGGGATAGTAATAATACACAGTTGCAAATGCCAATCCTCCAAGAAATGTAAGTGATAAATTACTGGCTTTATTTGGATAAATTATATGAAGGAACATATATATCAAGGTGTTAAGAATTACTACAAAAAATACCGAAGAAATAACCAATTCCAGTTTTAACATCAAGAATCCTCTATACATGAATTCCTGTGCGATACTTAGGAAAATAAACATGAATTGAAAATGCGGATTTTCCCACCATCTGGGATGAATTTTTTTATTAAGTAGTTTAGCGACAATAATTATTAAAGTAACACCTAATATTGTAAGTAATAAATAAGGTACAAGACTTTCATAGAAGTTATCCCATCGTATCCCAAGCTCATCAAAACTCATTCTTTCAAAATAACTAACACCAATCACTAAAAAAAATAAAATAAGAAATAGCCACAACCTTATCTTTACTGGAATAATCCCCAAATAGGCAAGGACTACCGGGATAATGAAGATCAATAATATTTGTAGTAATACAGTTTGTTCAGTCATTTAATGTTATAAATTCTTCAAATTATTCATTCTTTGACTCTTTGAGAATAATATTCACAGTCTGCAGGGCGAGGATGTCAAAGAACAGACCCGTCAGCGCATCGAATTGATTAGCCCAGAAGAGAAAAAATTGCACTATAAATATTGAAAAAAGCAGATAATAACGAAAAAAAAGAAATGCTCGTTTTTTAGATATCGGATATGATACCAATCCTGCAAGCGCGAGAGTTCCAGAAATTACAGTACTTATGGTTAATCCCAGAGATTTGAAATTAACCTCGATATCTGTTGAAAGCATTGAAATATCGATCCAAACACCCGTTATTGCCAAAATTATAGTTATGACTACAACACCAGTAATCAGTGCCTTCAGCGCAATAGAAAAGATAACTATTTTTTGAAAAACTGTTGAATTGACAGTTTTGTGAAGATATTTAAAATATTGTTTTTTTAACTTATCAAGTGGAGAAAAATCTCTCGTTTTATCAAATAATTTTATTGACATGACAGTGCTTAGTGTCATTAGTGTCATCTGGGTACCTGACTTTTTTAAATATTCAATAATCTGTTCTCTAGATTGAGGTGACATACCATTAGTGATACCATCTCTGAATATGTCTATTGCATTTGACAAATACTCCGATGACGTAACATGCATATATTTTTTTAGAAAAAGAAGCAGTAGATAAAGCATGATGAAAATGACATAAAGCAGTGCGATCGTTGGCTGGAAGAAATAATTATTGTCTGAAGTTATAAATTTGCCAAGCTCATCTATAAAAAACCCGAATCCTATGCCTCCTAATACTGCCGCAAATGCTCGTATCCAGCGATCCAAGAAAAGCAGTGTCAAAATCAGCGCGACCATAAGGATTGGTCCACCCCAGAGCATGTGGGCAATATGTAGACCGCCGACACCTATCTGCGGATAGTTAGCAAGATGAAGGTAAAATCGAACAAGAAGTATCGTCGAAACAGTTGAAATTAAAAAATTTTCAAAATATGAGTAGCCCGCTAGGTCCTGTGTGACAATTACATGTTTTGAAATATTGGAAATAAATTTCCTCATGGCATTTATACTTTATGCTGGCCTTTTGGTAGAAAAGAATGTATAAATTATTTCAATTGTTCGGTTTTGCATTTCTTTCCGCGGCATAGGTATATTTTAGTACTTTTTTTAGTCGTAAACCACTTAAGCCACATTTTATCAAGTTTGATTATCTTTTATAACTAAGATTTACCTATGCCATATCTCATTAAGAATCGCATTTCGCTCTAAGGCAATTCTTCCTTAAGAATGCCTTGAATTGCTGCTAAGTTCGACTTGTCGGATTCACGACGACCTCGTTTAAATCTCCACGGAATTTCTACTAAATGCCGCAACAGTCTGTAATACGGAAGCAGGCCTTTTGCAGCATTTGCTAAAACTTCAGAATTATATCCTCCCAAAACTAAATCTGCTATTTGTTTATCCCATAATGACACTACCGCAACATCCCAAAGAGGATCACCGGGTTGAGCATCAGCAAAATCAATAAACGCCATCACTTTATCAGCTGTAGGATCAATGAGAACGTGATTTGGCTGAAAATCTCCGTGAAGACGTTTTACAGGTCTTCCAGTAAAATTGGGTTTTTGTTTTAGAAATAATTGACGTAAATATCTTAAATCGACACCACGAAAGTCTGGAATATTGTTTGCCATCATCCAATCTATAGCTCTGTCAGCTCTGGAGAGCACATAATCTTGCCAAGTTTCCTGTCCTTCTGCAAACGGGGGTTTGGCTTTAAGTTCGTGGAAACGGCGTAAGTACATACCGGCTTCACGGGCTGAATTGGGATTCGCAGATGATAGTTTGCTACCTTGCACCATCTGGGTAACAAGTACTGCAGGTTTACCCTCGGTGAAACCAAAAACGTGTGGAACTGGCACCCCTGCTTCTTCAGCTTGTGTTAACATATTAAACTCATGTTTTAGAATATTTCCTTGATCATATACTTTTGCAATTACCTTCATCTCCGGATCACAAAAGACTACCCGATCATAGCTTGTTGAAATTGGAGTTAAACTTGGTGGTATATTTAATTTAAGAGATTTAAGACTATTTAAAGCAGCTGATTGCAATATCTGATGCCGTCTAATGACGGACTCCGTAATACTCATATTTTCTTTTGTAAGAAGTCCTTGAATTACTGGATAACCTTCATTTTTGGTCTCGTTTTTTTACTACTTTGTATTGTAGCATAAAGCAATATCTATTGTTGACTAAGTAAAATTTTGCGAAAAACAACACAAAAGAAAGTAGTTAGGCGCGGAAGCATTAAGTATTAGATTTTTTTCTTCCAAAACCTACGCGGACATGTTTATCACCAAAATCATAACTGCCCATATCAATATTTAATTTTGGCAAGCAAATGGTTCCCAATAGTACTCTGAGCATAGCAAAAAATTTACCGGCACTGGTTGCTGTGTCGAACCTTAACTATGTTATACTTAAATCATATGAAATCAGTCTGGGATTACAATGAAAACGAACTCAAAAAGTCAGAAAAAGGCAGAATTTTTCTTCTTGAAAGACAAATAAATTATGGACCGGAAAAGGGTAAAAAAATCAAATTAGCTGAAGTAAAAAAATACTGGAACAAACTACATCTCTTTCCTAATAGAAAAAAACTCATGGAACTTTTTATATGAAAAGTGATACTATCCTGAATCTGCACCAAACAGATATTATTGATCTCATAAGTAAAGATGACTTCTTATCTGAAACTTTTTACTTTTGCAGAAATTTACTTTTTGGGATCTAAGAGAGGATGTAAAAACTAAGTTTCGTATTGAGATAGATCCATACCTTTTTGCTAGCGATCTTATGGTAGTTGAGGAATTTGATTTTTTACCTAAAATGATAAAGCCTCTTGAGATTCAGGAACTACAGGATTTTTTTAAGCAACTCTCTAAAAAGCTTGGGAAGGAAAGTATTGAATAATTGATTTTGGGTTAAGAATTCTTAAAGAAACTTTTCCATATAATAATCCTCGTCATTCTCTTTTACTACTTTAAAGCCTTTATTTTTATAAAATTTATGTCCTTGCTTGAATGCTTTTCCAGTTGCAAACTTAACTTTTTTAAAATCATTTTTGAGACAATAATCTATAGCTTTATTAAATAACATAGTTCCGCAACCTTTCCCTCGATAATTTTTATTTATATAAAATCTTTTAAATTCTGCGATATGATCGCGTTTATTTATTATTCCGATAGTCCCAATAATTTTATCTTCCTCTTTAAGTACATAAAACATTCCACCTGTTTTTATATAAAATTTTTCTGGATTATCTAAATCCGAATCATACTCCGGCATATAAAATAATCCAAACTCTTTCCATACATCAAGAACGAAATCCTTGACTTGTTTTTGTAGATCGGAATGAAACGGCTCTATGCGGGTATTCATTAAAGATGTATGAATTTTTCACCACAACAACTTCACATAAAAATACTTTTCTAGATATCTCTCATTAAACTTCACCGATTCAACTACATCATTAATAAACTCTTCATCAAATTGAGACTTATGGATGCGCATTGCAGATTTCTTTGTTTCTAATTCGTCGGTATAATCAAGCTAAAAATTATATTTTGCTTCATCTGTTAACACAATATCATAAACAGTATGTGGTTCAATACCCTCTTTAGCATGCTCCGGGAAAAAAGATCGATCTCTTGAAAAAGGATATGCAGAATCAACGACTGCTTCTGCTACTTTTCGATGATCACGATGCTGAACAAAAAAACCATCTTTTTTATACGTTTCTAAATAAATCCCCGTCGGTTCATGGGTGCAAACAACATCTGTTTTGTATTTTCTTATTAATTTCGTCACTTCACCTATGAGTTTATAGTTACTTTCCAGCTCACCGTCCTTGTAATTTAAACTGTGGGCATTTTCCTTAGGTACACCTAAAAATTTCAAAGCCGCTATTTCTTCATCAAGTCGTTTCTTTGCAAGTTCTTCTTCACTAATAATATTTTTCTGGCTTCCACGAGCACCGTTACTGACAGTTAAAACATAAATGTTCTTTTTGTCTTTTACTAGTTTATTAACAAGCGCGGCATAATAAACCAAAATATCGTCAGGATGCGCCATCACAAAGAGAATATTTTTTTTGTTTGCAAAAATCTGGTCGTAGGTGAACATATGGGAAAGTATAGCAAAAAAAGTTCTCAAATCACTTTACAGTCTTCTTCCCAATATCTTGAGAAAACCGAAGTAAATACCCGTCCGGATCCTGAACTAAAATTTGGCGACAGCCTTGCAATAGATTTTTAACTTTATACCAACTGTCTTCTAATTCCCTTCGTAATGGACAGTTATTTTTTTTCAATGAATCTGATATTCGTTCAACATCTTTCGTATCGATCTGAAAATTTATTCCTCTGCCAAAGGGGTATGCAAACTTTCCTGTGATATATTCGTGATCTTCATTTGGATCTAATTCCTGAATCATGATTTGAGCTCTTTCAAATGAAAGAAAGGCAAAAAGAGGATTTTCTCGGGAATATTCAAGTTTAAAGCCGATTATTTTAGTGTAAAAATGCAGACTCTTTTTGAAATCTGTTACATATAATTCGGGGAGAAGTGGGTTAAATTGCATGAAGAATAGTATAACAGGAGCCGATGTTACTTATAGTTTTTGTTAGCCTTTATAAATCCATCCAGCTTTTATAGGCAAAGTTATCTTCTTTTCACTTTCTGTTTCGATAATCAGCTCTAAACTATCTTTATCGATATCTGGCATAGGTTTCTGTCCTGTGAATCCAATATCATAATTCGATACAAAAAGCGACACTTTTTCTTTATATCCTGCTTCTACTCTAAAATCTTCGTTTGACCTGGTTTTACTCTCATCTTCTCTATTCAAAAAAATAAAATTTCTAGCTTCCCATCTACCATCATTTGAATTCCCTACAAGATAGGCTTTTATATATTCTGGCGACTTATTCCGAAAGTTGTTGATAGACAAAACCATTCTAAAAGATGGCCATACCCAACTTCTCACCGCATAATTAGCCCAAGAAATTTTTAGCTCATCAAAATCTATCCTCAAATCAAGACTGATATTATCATCCTTCCTATTTTTTTGTTTCACAAATTTTCTCTCCGTTTTTAACTCGATTTTACTCTCTAAACATTCTTTTAATAAAACGTTAACTGAAAATTTGCTCGGCAGGTATGTAAAATCAATCACATCACTTTTATCTGTAATTTGATTATGTAATACATCGTCAGGAATATTTCTGAAAGTAAGTAATTCTTTTACTGCTTTTCTTCGAGAAGACTTTTCATTGCCCCAAATATGATTGTTTACCATACTACTAAAATCATCCTTATCAAGTAGAGGAGGTACGTGATCTAAAATTGCTCTTAAAACCATACAAGCTGAGTAAGTTTTTTTGTTAGAATAGTTGAAATTTAGTTCCTCAATTAAAGTAATTAGTTTTTGATAATTAAAATAGCCAGTTTTAGACTGAAAACCTTGGAGGATATTATCATTTATATAACTCTCTTCATCATCAAAATTAATCCAGTCTGGCTTAAAATAATTATCTAAATCTCCTTCGAGTTGAAACACGCATTCCATAAAGTTATGAAAAGCTTCCTCGTTTTCGTACCCAGCACGTTTAAAATCATCCCAAGTTGCCTTAGTTTTATTTCCCATTCCTACGTCTATGTTGTAAGAACAACTAATTACCCAATAAGCCGCTCTTAGACTTTCCCTATTCTTATCTATAAAACCTTTATGGGTAAGATACTTGTAATAATTATGTATTTTATTAATCGCTACACCGGCATATTCTTTTCTCATAAGGACTACGCGTGAATTATATCAAAATGAAAGGCATGATCGTCTTTGCTGGCACTCGTTGATTATGTGGGAACTTTTTATTCTAAAAACAGTTTTGTGTGTTGTATTTAATTACTTTTCACTTTTTTCTTTTTTTGACCATTCTAAAAAAAATCTATCAAATTCATGATAAATCTCATCCACCCAAATATTAAAATCGGAACCTCGTTTAAAAAAGATTTCGAATCTATTATCTTCATAATCTTTTTGGAAATGAAAAACGCCATTCCTATATCTTCTAAGCAACTGAATATATTTTGCGTTTTTCAAAAATACATCAATTTTTTTGTCATGTAGTTTGAGCTCTAACCAACCTTCAATTACCACATACATAGAAGCATACCAATAACTTCCGTATCCAAAAGGTCTTGTAAATCGTGCAGATTCTCTAGTCTTCTCTGTATTAACAACACGTATTACCGTTTTAAAAGTGTTATGTTGATATAAAGCCCAAATAAAATATCTATGTAAAGTTAGTATAAATTTATCTTTATTTTCAGAATGTATCATTATTGTTTGCACAAAGTTTGCTGGGGGACCAGGATTCGGACCTGGATAAACAGATCCAAAGTCTGTTGTCCTACCATTAGACGATCCCCCATATTATTTATCTAATAATTTCTTAAATGCTTCTCCGTGTCTATATTTCTTTACTTGTTGTTCTCTTTTAAAAGCTTCGCCTTTAGTTTCAAATTTTTCGAAATATACTAATTCAAAGGGTTTATAAGGCTTAGTTTATTTACTTCTGCCTTTATTATGCTCTTTTAATCTTTTATCTATATCGGATGTATGTCCGATATAATACCAATTTTTTAATGTACTTTTTAATATATGTGTATAAAACATACAAATTATCCAAAGTCTGTTGTCTCATCGCCTAAATACTTTCGGCGAGACCGCGCCAACGGCGCTGGCTACCATTAGACGATCCCCCAGCCCTGTTTACAACTTTATTGTTTCTTGTAAACTAGCTTTTAGTTTATCTTTTAATCTTTATTAAAAATTATTAGTATCAGCATAGCGATGCAGGCGGGCGACCCCGCATGATTTGATTGTTAAGGTAGTATATTTTATCAAATAAAAACCCAAAAATACTTATTTAAGGAGTTTATGCTAATTAAAAGGATTAACCACTTTGATCTGTTTAAATAGTTTAAAATGCTTTACATTGTCTGTTGCTATGTGACTAATATCATTTGACAACATGGTTGCCACTAAATAAGCATCAAACACCGCATTTCCTTTTAGTTTATACAAACTTATTAATTCCTTCACTATATTATATGTAACAGGCGGAGGATTAATAATTTCTAATCCTTGAAGTATGCCGTCCACAGCTTTTAATGCTTGTCCCGACGTCATGCTTGACGGAAAAGTTTTGTGCGTAAGTATCCTTAAAGTTTCATTCATATCTTGATGAGCAACTACCAAATTGCTTTGATGTTCCACTATGAAACCCTGAGCCTGCATACATTTCGGGGACAATTTATTCAAAGAGTAGATAATAATATTTGAATCAAGAAGAATTTTCATGGTGTTTCAGGTTCACCGTATATATCCTCACGAGTTAAATTGTCAAGGGGAACTCCGAGGTCATGACTTCTAAAGACTATTTTCTTGGCTCGCGTTTTATCAGCATGATCAATATAAAGCTTTAATGCACGATTAAATAAATCTTGCAATGTAGTTTCTTGCTCAGTAGCTTTCTTTTCTGCAGCCTTTTTTAATTGTATTGGTAGACGTAATGTTGTTCTGATCATTTGCATAAAAGTAGTTTGACATAAATATGTCAATATGTCAAGTAGTTAAATGATATAATATCATTCCATGAAAGAAGGATATGTATTATTGCTCGGTCGCCCCAATGTCGGCAAATCCACGTTTGTCAACAATGTTATTGGTCAAAAAGTCGCGATCACCTCACCAAAGCCGCAAACCACAAGACAAGTGATCCAGGGTTTTTATCATGAAGATCGAGGAAACATCATTTTTACCGATACGCCTGGTATTTTTGGAAAAACAAAAGACCTTCTTTCAAAAAAAATCAACGAGCGAGCACTTCGTGAGGTAAATAAAAAAGTAGATGTTGTTATTTATATGATCGACCCAACTAGGAGGCGGGATTTTGAAGAGGCAAAAGTGCTTGGCATCGCGCGAAAAATGAAAGCTCCGGTCATCCTTGTATATAACAAAATGGATAATAAAGACCCAAAATATATGGTGCAGTACAAATTTATCGAAGATGAATTTCAGAAAGTTTTTCGCATCTCCGCTTTGGAAAAAAAACATATGAAACCTCTCCTAGATTATATCTTTGAGATTTTACCGGAAAAAACGGAAAGCGAATTTACTCATGAGGGTCTCGTCTATCCCATACTGAATATGGACAGCACAGGCTTTATAGCCGAGCTCATTCGTGAAAAAATCTTTCTCATGATGGGCGAGGAGATACCTTATTCTTCACATATTTTGATTGATGAGATCAAAGAACGCGGCAACGGAGTCATGTATATAAAGGCAAGAATATTAACAACTGCCGACCGCTATAAAAAAATGCTTATTGGTGCAAGAGGAAGAAAAATAAAGGAAATAGGCAGTTATGCCAGAAAAGAGATCGCACTTGCAATAAATAAAAAAGTTTATCTTGATCTTACGGTTGAAACCGACCCGCACTGGCAGGAAACGTATTTCTCGTAACTTCACGAACGTCATCCTGAATGCGCCTGCCTGCCGCAGGCAGGTTTCAGGATCTTCTAAAGGCCTATTTTTGATATAATTACCCTACATTGATGACCGCCCTCCTTCGCTAAACCTTCGGACGGGCGTAAAGTCACATTAACAAAATGGTGACCGTAGCTCAGTTGGTAGAGCACCTGCTTGTGGAGCAGGCTGTCGCGGGTTCGAGTCCCGTCGGTCACCCCAAAATGTATCAAAATCTCACAATCTCTTGAATATATATTCAATAACTGATTATTATTCATATGGGTGCTATCATAACCTTAATCATTCGCCTTCTTACTTTCGGAATATTTATAGCTGCTTTCACTTTTATTCCATATAAAATCTGGAGATTGTCCTTTTGGAAAAATATAAAAAATAGTTTCTTTAGATCACTTTTGAAGATAATTTTGATTATAGTAGTCTTATTTATTGAATTCATTATCTTATCTACTACACTCGCTTCTATTTGGAGTTATGAACAGACTTCAGGAAACTGTTATGGATTTTCTTGTCCCTTAAAGTTTTAATCCTATTTGGGTTCTAAACTCGTCTATCCAGTCACCCATAAGCAATAAAGGTTGCAAAAAGGCTATAAAAGCCTTATAATGTCTCTATATGCAAACTATCCGACTCACTATCACGCCTGAAATACGTGATACGATTAACACAATAAAATCCAAATACCCTGTTTTAAGCGACCCAGAAATTTTAAAGCTGGGTTTGTCTGAATTGTATATCAAGTCGACAACATCTCAAAAAACTGACCTTAATATAGATAATCTTACTTCTAAAGGCAGAAAATACTTTAATAAATGGTTGAAACAGCAAGGAAAAGATATTTCTACATTAACTGAAGATGAAGCTTACAACTTAATTAAAAATGCATAAAGTAATACTTGACCCCAATATTATTTTGTCAGGCGCGCTTTTTGGTGGTATTCCAGCTGCTCTTTTAAAAGGTATTCAACAGAAAAAATTTGAATTATGTCTCTCTGTGGGATTATATACAGAAATATTCGACAAACTGATTTATAAGTTCGGTGTCGATCAAAAAATATTGGAAGATGTTACTGAATTACTAAATATTGGCATACTCTACAATACGCAAGCCTTAGTATCTCTGCCTCAGGATACTAATGATGCATATCTTCTAGATTTAGCAGAAGAGAGCAATGCAGACTACTTGGTCACAGGTGATAAAAAACATCTTCTGCCTTTGAAGAAATGGAAGAAAACTCAAATTATTTCCGCAAGACAGGCTAAAAATATTCTACTTAAAGATAAAAAAAAAGTTTCGGTTCTAAACTCGTCTGCCCAGTAAACTAAATACCATTCATTATTCATTTTGAAGATCATTTAAAATCTGCTTTAACGGAGGCTCTATCTGAGGCAAATCTTCATGAACTGTTTTCCAAATGATTTCTAAATCGATACCAAAATATTCATGGATCAACTTATCTCGCATACCTGCAATTTTCTTCCAAGGTACTCCGAAATATTTTTGTTTCAAATTATCATCAATTTTTTTTATTGCTTCGCCATTACTTCAAAACTGCGTACCACTGCCTTCGCGGTTTTACGATCTTCAGTAAATTCTGCATATGACATATCTTTTATAAATTCTTCAATATCTTCAATTGAAGTGACAATATCTTGAATATAGTCTGTTTGTATACGTTGAATCATAAATAAGTGACTTCTTGGAGAATTTGTTTGCCTATATGAGGTTTCAAAGCATTTTTTGTAACCAAATCCATATCTTGCTTCAGCTTATCTTTGAGATACTCTTCTAAATCCAAAAAATGGAAGAAGCTGACAGGCTCAAAAAATTCAACAAGAAGATCAATATCACTATGTTGGTCATCCTCGGCTCTTGCTACCGAACCAAACAAACCAATAGTCTTTACTTTAAACTTGGATTTAAGATCTGGCTTAATTTCCGCAATAATACGTTTAGTAATATTTATTTTTTGCATGTTATTATTATAGCAGTATCGCTTATATTTTTATGCAGGTTCGAAACTAGTCTATCCAGACAACCATAATTGATATGAATTTTTATATCAAAATAAATTACTTTTATCTCCATTGATATTTTCTTAATAAATCTTGATGTAATTTTACTCTAGCTATATTAAACTCACTTAATTCCTCAGAATACCAACGGAGATATTGGATAACACGTAAAAGCCAATATAATTCTTCTCGTTTTTTTTGTTCTGGAGTATAGCTTAATAGTTTATAGTAATCTTCAACTACTTTTCTTCCTAAATGAAAATGCCAAATAAACATACGAATTCTTGCAAAATCATATAATGGATCCCCAAATATGGCTTCTTCCCAATCAATGATTCCAGTTATCTTATCGCTCTTAGGATCAATAAATAAATTTCTTTGATTAAAATCTGTATGAAGAAAGGAATATTCATGAATATGAAAATTAGTTTTACGTATCTTTTCTCTTATCTCTTTGACGGATGTTTGAATCAAATCTGTATCTAAACCTTCTCTATTACTTATCTTCTCCCAATCATTAATTTCAAATAAAGATAACATCATTTCTTTCCAAGTTTTATTACTTTCTTTCTCAATAAGAAGACGTGGTTTATGAAATTTTATTGTATGAAGTTTTTTAAGGTTTTGAACCATCGAAGGGATATATCTTGACATTTCTGCAGTCCGTATTGATTCAAGTAGAGGATAGCTAATTTTCTCAAATATTAAAACAGTACATTCTTCCAATATAAAAGAGTTATATAGCTTGGGAACAGGTATGTTTATTTTTTCTTTTGCAAGCAGTTCATATGCAGGAATATCATTCTTTGCCTCCTTTCCATACTTTACAGCATATTCTCTTCTCTCTTCAGTTTTAATAAAAAAAACTTTACTCGTCATTCCCTGAAGGGGGATTTTTATATCAACAATATTGTCTTTCATTAACTCTTCAATTCTTATAACTATTCGTTTATGAAAGTTAGTGGCAGTGGCAGATATTGAAGTCATAGAGAAATTATATCAACTGGGTTCGATCCCCGTCGGTCACTCAAGGCAAATTCAGAATTTTATTCTTCCTCCATCTTTAACTAACCATTCTCCTGTTTCCCAATCACTTTTCTGATCATTATTTTTAAAACCAATATCAAAGCGTATTGCCAATCCTCCCCATGGATGATAAATATAAACAGTTCTAAAAAAATCAGCCAAGTCGGGAAAACTAATCCCATAAGGATTGGGTAATAATTCTTCAACTTTTTTTCTTATCAAATCAGTTTCTATATCAAATTGAATCGTTGGAATAGATAAATATTGATCATAAACTAATTCAAATTTTGGTTTGCGAACCATATGAAAATCTGTAATATCATTTTTAAACTCTTCTTCGGTCGAAGGAAGAACAAATGGCCAATCTTCACCTGTTGGATAGTTATAGATATTACATTCCCTTGATAAATTTTTTATTAACTGACTCCATTCATTTCTATTTATTATCGCTGAAGGAATATTCACACCTGTATGATCTATACGGACTATATGTTTCCCAATTCTCCGATGTATTTCACCTAACGAAAGTTGAAATAATTGAGTTGAACCAGCTGTTAATTGTATATAACTGCCAATGTTGTCTTTTTTTGCCACTGTATCTTTATGTGAATTAAAAGTCTCTGACTTTACTGAATTGTCTTTTCTCGAAGTCAGATAAAAATACTTCATCTTCAACAATATTTCTTTTTCAGTTTCAAATACTACTTGAGGAAAAGGAATAGAATCACTTTTAACTACTGTTACAGGTAAAGAATTTTTAGGATATGAAGGAAATATTATTAACTGATCAGAACTTTTTACTGTATTTTGTAGCTTTCCAAAAAGTAGTAGTAAATTTCGGCAAAAATCTTTTTCTTGATCGTTTTTATTCGGAAATAAATAAGAAATTTTATGGAGCATTTCCCTTCATTATAACATTCCTGTCCAAAACCCGTCTATCCGGTCATCCCCAATGGCTCTCAAAAAAAGATTTAAATGGAAATTTCGGACAATATGTGCCTAAAAAAACAATCCCTTTCGCACTTGACAAAACGCATAATTCTGGATAACGTAATAATAGTTACAAATATGTAACAAATTATTAGAAAGGGGTCAGCCGTGAAAGATGATAATGATAAAGAAACACCGTTCACAGAAGACATAAAGACTGCTCTGCATTACATGACAACATTGGTAGATGTCGCCAGGGAGTCCTTCCTAATTCTTGATGCCGATCTTCGGGTGATTACAGCTAACCCAATTTTCTACGATACCTTCCAAGTTACAAAAAAAGAAACGGAGAATATGCTGCTATATAATTTAGGCAACGGTCAGTGGGATATTCCCGAACTGAAAAATTTATTGGAAAAAATCCTGCCCGAGAAAAAAGTTGTTAGAGATTATGAAGTTTTTCATGTTTTTAAAACAATTGGAGAAAGAACAATGATCCTTAATGCAAGACAAATAGATTCGGTGCGACTCATTATTCTGGCCATAGAAGATATTTCAGTCAGAAAGAACCTTGAGAAAAAATTGGCAGAATATACAGAAGGACTTGAGGGTAAAATAGTCGAAAGGACAGGAGAAATCAGCGATAAAAATAAAGTGCTGGAGAAAATGAATAAATTTATGGTCGGCCGAGAATTAAAAATGATAGAACAAAAAAAAGAAATTGCCGATCTTAAAAAATCTAAGTGAGGATGGCTCTCAAATAAACTACCTCTTGTTAACAATCCTTATTATCTTTTCTCTAAGACTTTCATCTTCAACATCTCTGGAAAAATTAATACCCCCACAAATCATCCCGCTCTGATCCTTGTTTAAAGAGATTTCTTAAAAAATAGTGCTTCTTGACATATTGCAACTAATTTGCAATAATACTGTCTAATGAACATTGTTTCTCTACTCAAAGAAAAAGGATTTCGAGTGACAAAACCTCGTCTAGAAATCATAAAGGTACTGTCGAACTATCCCCTCTCTGCCGAGGAAATACATGATGCTTTGGACAAAAAGAATATTCGGGTCGATCTTGCTTCGGTTTATAGATCGCTCGAGCTTTTTGTAAAGATGAGTGTTGTTTACTCCATCGAACTTGGTGAGGGTAAGAAAAGATATGAGCTTGTCAATAAAAACTATCATCATCACCATCTGATTTGCAATAAATGTGGGACGATCGAAGATGTGGAGATGAATGAAATAAATTTTGACAAGAAAATCAACGAAAAATCCAAGTTTCTGATCGATCATCACCATTTAGAATTTTTTGGCCTCTGCCAAGATTGTCAATAAGTATGAAAAAAAATACAATCTGGGTTGTTTTAATCTTAATTTTGGTTGCGATCTTGGGTTTTAACTTGAAAGATAAAATTTTGAAAAACGATTCTTCAACGGATGTTGAGTCTGAAAAACCACAAGTAGTTACTTCACTTTATCCAATTTATTTCTTTGCCTCACAAATTGCTGGTGACAAGGCCGAAGTCACGAATGTTACTCCTTCAGGAGCCGAACCTCATGATTACGAACCAACAATTCAGGATATTGTTAACTTTGAAAAAAGTGATCTTCTGATTTTAAATGGTGGAGGCTTGGAGCTTTGGGGTGATAATATGAAACAAAATTTAAATGACAAAAAAGTGATAATAGTTACCGCAAGTGATGGTATAGCAAATAAGCAGGCTGAAGAAAAAGGTGAAACTATCCAAGATCCTCATGTCTGGTTAAGTCCGCAGCTTGCAAAAAAAGAAGTGGTTAATATTTTGGCAGGATTTATCAAGGCTGATCCGAATAACAAAGAAACCTATGAAAAAAATGCCGACGCACTGAAGGTCAAACTTGACGAACTTGATGTGCAATACAAAGAAGGACTAAATAATTGTACCCAAAAAAATATAGTTACCTCTCACACTGCTTTTGGATATCTTGCCACCACATACGGTTTTGATCAAGTCCCTATTTCCGGCCTTTCACCTGACGAAGAACCTTCGGCAAGGCAACTCATCGACTTAGCCGAATTTGCAAAACAGAACAATATCAAATATATTTTCTTTGAGACACTGGTTAGTCCGAAACTATCAAATACCTTGGCAAATGAGATCGGAGCTCAAACTCTGGTACTTGATCCAATCGAAGGAGTATCGGAAAAAGATATTGAGCAAGGAAAAAATTATTTTTCAATAATGCGAGATAATCTTAATAATTTACGCACAGCTCTCGAATGTCAGTAGATCACAGCCAAAATATAATTGAGGTCAAAAATGTCTCCTTTTCATATGGAGAAAAAGACGTACTGAAAAATATTACTTTAAACGTTCATAAGGGTGATTATCTTGGCATAGTTGGCCCAAATGGCGGAGGTAAAACTACACTTGTAAAAATAATGCTTGGTCTACTCAAACCGACATCTGGCAAGATATTTTTGTTTGGTCAGGATATACAAAAATTCAGTTACTGGTCAAAGGTCGGGTATATTCCTCAAAAAGCCGTGAATTTTGATACTAACTTTCCGATCACTGTTAAAGAAGTGGTGAATATGGGACGCATCGGAAAACGTGGGTTGTTTCATTCACTCACTGACTCCGACCATGCAATAGTTAAAAAATCGTTAGAACAAGTAGATATGTGGGACCTGCGAAATAAAATCATCGGCGATCTGTCGGGAGGACAACAACAACGAGTGTTTATAGCCAAAGCTTTGGCCGGTCAACCGGAAGTGATATTTCTTGACGAACCAACGATCGGAGTTGATATAAAAACGCAAGAAGAATTTTATGGACTTCTCAAGAAGCTAAACCAGGAACTGCATTTGACATTAATACTTGTTTCCCATGATATCGATGTTATTACTCATGAAACAACTGAAATGGCCTGTATCAATCAAACACTTATATACGACAGCAACCCCAAAGATTTTATAAAAAATGATGGTCTGAAAAAACTTTATGGCGCCCAAGTTAGATTGATTTTACACAACCACTAATGCTGGAAATTTTTCAATATGGTTTTATAGTTCGAGGTCTTGAAGCCGGATTTATCATCGCGGTTATTGCACCTTTGATTGGAATATTTTTGGTTTTGAGGAGATATTCACTTATTGCCGATACTTTGGCTCATGTTTCACTGGCCGGAATAGCATTCGGGTTGATATTGAAGCTCAATCCCATGATTACGGCTCTGGTCTCGACTGTTATTTCTTCTATTTCAATTGAAAAACTGCGCAGTAGCAAAAAAGTATACGGCGAATCTGCTCTTGCGATATTTCTATCGGGCAGTCTGGCTCTGGCAATCGTACTTATCAGTATTGCCCACGGATTTAGAGTAGACTTGTTCAATTATTTATTTGGAAGCATCGTAACAGTCAAACAATCCGATGTGTATATGATTGGAGTACTTGGTGCGATAGTCATAGCTTTGCTTATCGCATTTTATAAAGAGCTTGTTTACGTGACATTTGACGAGGAGTCGGCAAAGGTAAGCGGTATTCCGACAAAATTTATCAATACCCTCCTTATTATATTGACTGCCCTGACTGTTTCATTGGCTATACCCGTTGTTGGAGTGCTTCTCATATCGGCACTTATTGTTATCCCCGTTGTCGCCGCATTACAACTTAAAAAAAGCTTTAAACAAACCATTATATACTCCGAGATCATCTCCATTTTTTCCGTTATTTCGGGAATATTTGTGTCATTTTATTTAAATCTTTCAACGGGAGGAACAATCGTTCTTATAACTTTGGTAATCTTCTTTTTGACGTTTTTAATGAAACAGAAGACAGATTAGATAAATAATAGTCTTATCAAAAGTGCTCAAGCTGTTATAGAAAAAAGAAGTATAATACAGAATATAGATTGTTATATTTTTCCTTGAATAACAATGAAAATAAAACTTAAAAAGAATTCCAAGCGCGATTATATCTGTCCCTTCTGCAAAAATATAATCAAATCTTCAAGTAAGACTGAAATTTTTTATAGAAGTGTCTGGATTGATGGTTGCTACAACTGCTTTGGTCAATCTATAGACAAGATGACTACCGCCGGTTTTCAAGAAAAAAGCTATTAGGTGATTTTTATGTTTATAAACTCTTATCTCTCTTGTCTCACCGACCAAATCATCTCCACTCCTAAAAAAAGTCGATCCCGGATTTAACGCGTCAAGATATATGGGGACTGATCACCCATTCCTCGAAAATTAATACCAAAGACTAAAGACAGATCTCCAAAAATTTCAAAAAAAATTATGACAGGAAAGAAGATATAAAGACCACGTCTTCACGATTTGGACCTGTTGAAACTATGGTTATTGGCAGACCTACTTGTCTTTGAATAAAGGCAAGAAATTTTTTGGCATTTTCTGGCAACTCATCAAATCTTTTGGCCTTTTGTACTTGCCGACCGTCAAATCCGGGCAGATCGACATAATGGGGCTTTAATCCTTTTTGCCTTTTTTGACCAGGTTGATATGGACTATTTCTCCCTTTTGAGTCGGTATAATGTGTACACACTCTGATAGCATGATCTTTGCGGGCGATATCAAGATGCGTCACTGCGAGCATAGTTACTTCGGACATTTTGGCGTTAAATCTCATCGCCGCCAAGTCAAGATAACATATTTCGCGGTACCTGCCGGTCGTCGTACCCTTTTCCTTGGCTACCTCACGTATCCAGGCTGCATATTTCTGTTCTACCGACAAACTCTTCAATTTTTTTATTTCCCGCCAGTAATCCTCATCGTTCCAGTTTTTCCAAGTGTCCCCGATTTTTTGCTTAACTTTCAAGAGTAGATCGTCTTTAGGTAGGTTGATAATTGTCATTGGTTTGACTTGACCGACACTACTGTCGTATGTTGCCTTAAATACACCAATTCCATCTCCGATCATCTCCCGCGTGTAATAAGCTGTACTGTCTTTGATCCCGGTCATAGTTGTGTCGGTCGAAGTCACATCAGGGCGCCTACCAAGTCTGAAATGCAATCCAACAGCCTGTGCTCCCTCAAAAACAACGCTTGCTTTTCGCGAAACCAGAAAATCTTCTATTTGATGATGAATTGGAAAAGTGTTTTGGATCAGTCTTTGCTTTTTTGAAAGTTTTGAATCTCTTTTGAGAAACCAATTTCTGACATTGTGCAATCTTTCTAAAAACTCTTTTTTTGTCCCAACTTTTCTAGTTAAAGGTTTTTTTTGTTTTCTTGTTTGCCGAAAATCAGGGACATCCGTCGTCGCTAAATCATGATCCCAAGCCGCAAAATCACGTTTGTAAGTATCATACTTTTTTGAAAATCTTGCCTTCCAGTTTTTTTCAAATAAGTCTGCAACGATGAATCCTTGCCTGTCAATATAATGAGCGACAGTTTGCGACATGCCCCGCCCCGTACCACCTTTTGATTTTCCCAATGTTTTTTCACGTAGAAATACCTCTTCTGCCCGCTCAAGATCAGTACTCAACATCGCATCCTCGCTAAGAACTAGTCTTTCTTGAAGATCGCCAACGATCGCTTCGGCATCGATGATTTCTGTCTGTAAATCTTCCATATGGATCACCATTGCGCTGTCCATGATGTTGACTGATCGACTGTGAAGTATCCCGGATGGAAGCTGATGAAGTGGAATTTTGTGCCTGTCTTTGTAAACCGTGTGACCAGCATTGCTACCGCCCTGAAAACGAACAACGTAAGCATTTTTTATACCAGGATTTGTAAGTAATTTTTCAAGTAAATTATCAACTATTCTTCCCTTACCTTCATCCCCCCACATCATTCCTATCACTGCGTAAGAATTTGGAAGACCGGATATGGCGTATCGACTTTTAACACCTTTTGGCAGACCAACTGCGATCTTATTACGTTTGTATACGGCCTGAATATCTTCGGAAACTCGTTTGTGAGCATTATGATACAGTTCGTTTTGGTGTATATAAAGTAATCTACTATAAGATGACATTTTTAATATTTTTCAATCTGCTAACGCTCTCTACTTGACCTAATATCTCCATCGATTCATTGAGCGGTGGAGTAATTTTTTTTCCGGAAATAGCAATTCGTAAAATCATGAAAAATTTGCTGTTTGATATACCTTCTGTTTTGGCAAGATCGATCATGGACTTGCCGATATCATCAGCTTTCCATTCTTTTATTGATCCCAATTTTTCGGAGATTTTTTTAAGCAGATCTTTGTTGTCTTTTAAATCTAGTTCATATTTTTCCGGCTTTTTAAAGTAAAACTCGCATAAAGGATAATAATCAGACAACTTTTTAATACGTTCTTTGATAAGTGGAATCGTCTTCTCAACAATACCCTCTGGCAGCTTCTTATCTTTATAAAATTCCAAAATTTTAAATTTTAAATCTTCATTATTAATTCTCATGATGTACTGTCCATTCATCCATTCAAGTTTCACCGGATCAAACGCCGGTCCAACCGGAGAGACGCGTTCCAATGAAAAAACGCGGACAAATTCGTCCTTGTCAAATATCTCTTTTTCCTGCGGATGTGACCAGCCCATGAGCGCAAGATAATTCAGTACTGCTTCCGGAATATAACCTTGTTCCAGGTACCATGATGCCCAAACCGGATTTTTACGTTTTGACAGTTTTGATCTGTCAGG
>MFZZ01000042.1:0-10937 GCA_001789555.1 Candidatus Roizmanbacteria bacterium RIFCSPHIGHO2_12_FULL_38_13 | reverse complement strand
TGGCTTATCTTCATCAAATGATCATCAACAACTACAGCCAGATGATAAGTCGGATAACCATCGGATTTGATAAGTACCTGATCGTCGAGATTGTCAGTATTTATAGTTACGGTTTTTCTGATGATGTCTTCAAAAGTCACATCAAAGTGTTCGGGCACATTTAGCCTGATAACATATTTTTCGCCTTTTTCTACTTTCTGCTTAACTTCATCCTGAACTGATAAACATTGTTTATCATATTTGGGAATTTTCTTTACAGCGATCATTTTTTTTCTGACTTCATCAAGACGTTCTTTGGAACAAATACAATAATATGCCTTACCTTTTTCTATAAGTTCTTTTGCATATTTCATGTAAATATCAAGTCTTTCCGATTGGCGATAAGGTCCATATTCCCCAGATTTATCGATACTTTCATCGTAATCCAACCCATATTTCCTGATCGTTTCGAGTATTTTCTTTTCTGCATCTTGGACATAGCGAGTCCTGTCGGTGTCTTCGATGCGGATGATAAACCGGCCTTTATTTTTTCGAGCAAATGCCCAGTTTATGTAAGCAGTATAAAGATTGCCTATGTGTATGTCTTGACCTGTCGGAGATGGAGCGATGCGTGTTCGGATCATGAGGACAATTATACTCTATTCTTAAGATTCCTAAGTTTAATGTTTAACGTTAGATGTTTGAAGATTGGCTCACACTGATCTAGATCTCCTATAAATCCGGTAAATCCCATAAGCTCCAAACAGTCCGGGTAACAGCAGGATATTAAGATAACGATAGGCTTCCTGTTCTTGTTCGGTCAGATCCGGTAGTGGATAGATGACGACGGCTCTCTGTCTAATGCCACTTAATGCACCGTCTGATGCATAATCATTGAGAACATTCAATACAAATTCGAGGTTGCCCGAATCACGTGAAAGATATTGGTCATCAACAAATTTATTTGAGGCGATCACCATGATCTTGCCGCCGTCTTTTTTAACAGATTCAGCAGTAATCACAAAAGGTTTCAGATCTTTCTGCTGGGGTTCAGGCAATGATTGAGGATCTAGGACAAAATTTGAGGTTTGTTGCCAAGACGAGTTAGTTGTTCGCACAAGCTCGCGGACATCGTAACCGTCTTTTTCGTTGAGTTTTAATGACGAACTCCAAAGATATGATACGGAGGATATGTTTGAAAAATATGATGAGCTTTCGTTGAATACATTTGTTTTAAGCCAACCCGGATAAGGCAAAAATATGCTAAGCTGTGCACCTCCAAAGTTCACAAACTCCGAAGACTCTGAAAAAATCAGATTTTGATTTATCTCGATACCCCATTCTTTTAGGAATTCAAATAGGTTGTGTCTTGCGACGTCCGCCGACAATGGTTCGATCACCCAAACGCCATTTATAAAGAAAATAATGTTCTTTTTCTCTTGTAAAAATTTTTTCAGATTGGTTATCTCGTCTGCCGTATAAGTCTTTTGACTATCATCAAAAACAATCGCTGTCTTATCCTGCGACTGAAATACAAAAGGTTTTGGTTCTTCTTCGATTATTTCTTCGGTTAAAATATCTTCTGGTGGCTCAATAGAAGCTTCTGGACTTGCATAACGCACTGCAAACTGTTGACCGGCAATCTGCTTGAACGATGCAATCGGATCTTGACCGGGTATTACTCCCTCCTCCCGACCGACTATCGCGATTTGGGGTATATCTTTTCGTGTTAGTTTATAAATTGCAGATGTAATATTGTACTCGAGACTGTTGATATCGGTTGCCTGACCGATAGTTGCCGTGCTGCCTTTGTAGGAAATAATGACACCAAAATAGCCCTGCACCACCTCGGCTTTATTCTGCGACAGAATGCGAAACGGTATTGGCGGCAAGCCGGCAGTTTGAGCTTTTTCATTGGCCTTATCGTCCTTTTGTGGATCGGCTATAACCGTATTCACCTTTGAACTTGTGCTGTCAAATTCTCGAAGCAGGTCAGTGACCTCTCGCTTGACTCCTGATATCTGCGTGGGGACATCCGATGAAACCATAAACTCGATAGTGACGGTATCATCCAAATTTTGGATTATCTTTTTGGTTGCATCGGTTAATGTGTAGGCCTTGCCTTTTGAAAAATCCATTCGCCAGGAGACCACAGATAGCAGAAGGTTTGAGGCAAAAAATAAAACGACAACAACAATGATTATTGCCTGCATTTTGAACCTGTAAAGTCCAAGTGCACGTACTATATTGACGTGTTTTATAGCATTTC
The DNA here is from genome assembly GCA_001789555.1 of Candidatus Roizmanbacteria bacterium RIFCSPHIGHO2_12_FULL_38_13. Taxonomy (GTDB): domain Bacteria; phylum Patescibacteriota; class Microgenomatia; order UBA1406; family GWC2-37-13; genus CAYNLS01. The sequence continues at coordinate 8,689 of MFZZ01000042.1, read as the reverse complement.
GCAGATTAATTTTTTTTGGAAGTTTTGGTAATTTCATACCTAATCCCGTCTCTCAACGTCAATAATTGTTAAAAACAAAAATACTATTATGAAACTCAAAAAATAGTACACCGCTCTTATGTCGACTACTCCTTTTGACAAAGCTCCAACCTGTGTGATCGGGCTTAAATACGCAAGACCAGTTTGGATAATAAACGGCAAAAACGAAGCCACAAAATCTGTGGAAAAAATGATCAAAAAGAATATTGTTATCACCGAGGCAAGAAACGCGATAATCTGGTTTTTTGTCTGTGAGGAGTAAAACATTGAAAGGGATAAAAATGCGGCTGCCATAAATATCTGCCCTAAATAACCTATCAATAGCTCCGGAATATATATGCGTGATCCAGTCGTTGTAACGAGGAAATATAATGACACAGGCAAACTTAAAGTTAACAGTAAACCAACTGCAACAATAGTTAGTAAGGCAAAAAATTTTGCAAGAACTATCTGGGTTTCCGAAATGGGGAGGCTCAAAAGTATTTCTATAGTATTGTTTTTCTTTTCCTCGGAAAATGTCCTCATCGCAACTGCTGGCACAAAAACCATCATCAGCCACGGCAGAATATCAAAAAAAGGTCGCAAGGAAGCGGAGCCATATAAAAATATATCTTTGACAAATAAAAAGTTGGCAAACACGCCAAACAAAACGATAACAATGTAACCGATTGGATTATTCAGATAAAACTGTAGTTCTTTTTTATATAATGCAAACATATTTCTATATGTCATCCCGAACTTGCTCGCCTCGCTGCGAAGCGGGTTTCGGGATCTAACTATTTCTTAACAGACTTTTTAAATAACTTTTCCACCCCACCTCTTCCTTTTGGTTTTTTACCGTCATAAACTATTGAACCACGGTCTATGATGATGAGGCGGCTGGCAATATCTTCTACTTCGGAAAGTATATGTGTCGAAAAAATCACTGTTTTATTTTTGGAAATCTTTTTTATCAGATCCTTGATCTTGTCCTGTTCAATCGGGTCAAGACCAGAGGTAGGTTCATCGAGGATGAGTAGATCGGGATCGCCAAGCAGTGCCGCAGCCAGACCGACACGCTGTTTAAAACCACGTGATAGCTCTTCTATCTTTTTCTCCAATACCTCTTCTATATCAAGCTGTACTGCAAGATCCGTGATATCTGTTGGGTTTTTGAGATTTTTAACATCCGAAATAAATTGCAGATATTCCCATACTTTCATTTCGCCATAAAGCGGATTGTTTTCAGGCAAATAACCGATATTCGCAAGTACATTGAGACGTTTGTGAAGTGGATCTTCATTAAAAACGAGGATTTTGCCGCTGGTAGGTCGAAGCAAGCCTAGAATCAAACGCATGGTTGTCGTTTTACCGGCACCATTTGGACCGAGGAAACCAATAATCTCACCTTTTTTTGCCTCAAAACCTATCTCGTCGACCGCAGCTTGAGAGCCAAACCATTTGGAAACTGATTTAAGTAATATCATATTGAATGTGAAAGTTTTAGCATTCTTAAGAGCGTTTGTCAAGTAAATCAGGACGCTTTTCTAGAGTTTCTTTATATGCCTGCTTTATTCTCCACCTTCTTATTTTCTCATGATCTCCGGTTATAAGTATCGCCGGTACACCCTCACCCTTGAAAACATGAGGACGGGTATAGTGCGGATACTCCAATAGTCGAACTTTATTTATTCCTTTCAGTTTTAATTTTGTGAGCTTTGGTTCACTGCCACAAATTTCTATAAGCTCATCAAGCGGGACTTCAAAAAAACTTTCTTCTTGAGTTGCCTCATCTTTTTTTAAGACATCGGGAATAAGTCGGACAACGGAATCGACGATCATGGCGGCCGGAAGTTCACCGCCTGTGAGAACAAAATCACCAATCGATATTTCCTCGTCGACATATTTCATCACCCGCTCATCCACTCCCTCATAATGCCCGGCTATAATGACAAGATGATCGTTTTTTGAAAGCTCTTGTGCTTTTTTCTGCGAATATGGTTTGCCTTTTGCAGATGCCAAAATGACACGCCTGTCATCCCGGACTCCGATCCGGGATCCAGATTTTTCCTGGATTCCCTCTTTCGAGGGAATGACATACTTCATTGCTTTCATAATCGGTTCTACCATAAGCACCATCCCCGCTCCTCCACCGTATGGCCGATCATCGACTGTTCCATGTTCATCAAGCGCAAAATCGCGAAGATTTATGAGTTCAATTTCGACTACTCCTTTTTCTTTCGCCCGCCTTATGATACTATCGTCAAAAAAAGGCTTAAGCATTTCCGGAAACAAAGTAATGATAGAGATTTTCATAACAATATTTTACAATATAAACTAAATAGCGAAGCATGTTCTAATTTTCGATTTACGAGCGAAATTAATAATATGAAATCAATCATTTTAACTCTCATTCGTTTTTACCAAAAGACCTCATTTTTCCATACCCATATTTTCCGTCTCCTTTTTATGTCCGACGCAGGTTGCCGTTTCCAACCAAGCTGTTCTAACTATACTTATAAAGCTATTGAAAAATATGGAGCAACAAAAGGATTATGGCTCGGATTAAAAAGGATTGTCAGGTGTCATCCTTGGAACAAGGGAGGTTATGATCCGGTGCCCTAAGATATTAAGATATAATTAGAATATGAATAATCAAAATCCTAAAAAAACAAAAGAGCAGTTAAAAAAAGAACTAGATCCGCAGGCATACCACGTCACTCAAGAAAAAGGCACCGAAGCTCCATTCTCCGGTAAATATGATCATCATTTTGAAAAGGGAATGTATTACTGTGTAGTTTGTGGTGCGGATCTTTTTACTTCGGATACCAAATATGATTCAGGTTGCGGCTGGCCGGCATTCTGGGATCCGGTATCAAAAACATCTCTAAAATATCATGAAGACAATACTTTTGGCATGAGACGGACAGAGGTAACTTGTGGTAATTGTGGCGCTCATCTTGGGCATGTTTTCCCCGACGGTCCAAAGGATAAAACAGGACAAAGATATTGTATAAATTCAGCATCTTTAAATTTTAAAAAAAGATAATATGGATCTTAAAAAAGCAACATTTGGCATGGGTTGTTTCTGGTGCACAGAAGCAGTATTTCAAGAATTAAAAGGTGTTAAAAAAGTGACATCCGGCTATTCTGGTGGCAAAATGAAAAGCCCAACATATGAGGACGTAAGTTCCGGTCAGTCAGGACATGCTGAAGTATCGCAAATTGAATATGATCCAAAAGAAATTTCTTACGAAGATTTATTATACGTTTTTTGGAGAATCCACAATCCAACCACATTAAATCAACAAGGCGCCGATGTCGGTACGCATTATAGATCAGTAATCTTTTACCATGATGAAGAGCAAAAAAAGCTTGCTGAAAGGACCAAAAAAAAGGCCCAAAAACTGTATGACGAACCGATCGTCACTGAAATAGTGCCATTCAAAGAGTTTTTCCCTGCAGAAAACTATCACCAGGAATTTTATAAAAAAAACAAATATTCTCCCTACTGTCAAATCGTGATCGATCCGAAGATCCAGAAATTGAGAAAAATGCTAAGTAATAAGACGAGCAATAAATAACTTTAAAGCATCACACAGGAACAGGTGGCGCGAGCCAGAGACCTTGAAACAATGCGGGCTATCTTTACGCATTTTTCGAGGTGGCGAGCGGCACCTGCCTGCCGGCAGGCAGGGAATCTGGAATGGGACTATAAAAACAGATCCCGAAACAAGTTCGGGATGACAGAATTCTGGATTCCCGATCGGGGTCGGGAATGACAACAGGTTAAGTTTCCCTTAAAATTTACAAAACAACTTTCTATAATAGATTTATCACTCATATTAGTTGATTGCTAAAATACTTATGAAAATGTCTTATCAACCACCCCAAGAACAAGGCGACCCGCTTGGAATGTATACCCTAAACTTTACAGATCAGGCAAAAAAGGGAAAGCTCGATCCGGTTATCGGCCGCGATCACGAAATCAGACGCGTCATCCAGATCCTTTCAAGAAGGACAAAAAACAATCCCGTCCTGCTTGGTGATCCTGGTGTCGGTAAAACCGCAATCATCGAAGGGCTTTCGCAAAGAATAGTTACGGGCGATGTACCGGATACTTTAAAAAATAAAGAATTGCTTTCGCTAGATCTGTCATCTCTTCTTGCCGGTGCCGCCTTCAGAGGCGAGTTTGAACAAAGATTAAAAAATCTTATAAAAAAAATTACTGAATCAGATGGTAAGTATATTTTATTTATTGATGAACTTCATACTTTGGTCGGCGCAGGCGGCGCACAAGGAGCGGTTGATGCAAGCAATATGCTAAAGCCTGCACTAGCAAGAGGCGAACTGCGAACGATCGGTGCAACAACTATCCGCGAGTATAGACAGTACATTGAAAAAGATGCGGCGTTTGAACGACGGTTCCAACCTGTTTACATTGACGAGCCGTCAAAAGAAGACTCACTCGCAATTCTTCGGGGAATTAAAGAAAAATATGAAGTCCACCATGGAATAAAAATTTCCGATGATGCTCTCATCGCTGCAGTTGAATTATCAACACGTTATATCTCCGATCGTTATTTGCCAGACAAAGCAATCGACCTTATAGATGAGGCTTCTGCTGGTGCCAAGATTGAGATCGACTCAATGCCGACCGAACTTGACGAGATCCAAAGACGCATCATGCAGCTTGAGATCGAACTTGCCGCACTCAAAAAGGAAAAAGGTCTAGAAGCACGTCGGGATAATCTTGAGAAAGAAAGAAAGGAGCTCAAATCTAAACTTGATGATTTAAAAGAAAAATGGGAAAAGCAAAAAAAGTTTATATCACAACTTCAATCTAAACGAGTCGAACTTGATAAATTAAAAGCAGAACTGGAAAAGGCCGAACGTGAGGTCCAATTGGATAAAGCTGCAGAGTTGAAATACGGAAAAATACCAGAAATTGAAAAACTGATTAAAGAGCTTGAAGCTGAATGGCAAAAAATTCCTACCGATGATCGACTGCTTCAAGAGGAAGTGAATGACGAGGATATTGCCCGCATCATCGCACGATGGACTAATATACCAGTGACACGACTGCTTGCAAGCGAGTCTGAAAAATTGATCCACCTTGAAACCGAACTCAAAGAAAGAGTTGTCGGTCAAAATCATGCCCTTAAAAAGATCGCAAGCGCTATACGCAGGTCGCGTGCCGGACTGGGCGAGGAGCAAAAACCCATAGGCTCTTTCTTGTTTCTTGGACCAACCGGTGTTGGTAAAACCGAAACCGCTCGAGCACTTGCATATTCTCTGTTTAACGACAAACAGGCAATGATCCGGATCGACATGAGCGAATATCAGGAACAGCATACTATCGCAAGGCTCATTGGCGCACCACCTGGATATGTTGGATATGAGGAAGGAGGACAGCTGACAGAAGCGGTCAGACGAAGGCCTTACTCTGTCATTCTTTTTGATGAAGTGGAAAAAGCACATCCTCAAGTGTTCAATGTCTTTTTGCAAGTCCTTGACGACGGCAGGCTCACCGATGGTAAAGGACGAGTTTTGAATTTTAAAAATACGATTATCATTCTCACTTCAAATATTGGTAGTGAGATATATGCCGAAAAACTTGGACAAAAAGAGATTGAGGCAAAAATCATAGATCGACTCAAAGATCATTTCAAACCAGAGTTTATAAACAGGCTGGACGGCATAATCATCTTCAATGCCCTGGATCAGGAAATGATAAAGGAAATAGTAGACATTCAGATCAATACTCTGACCGAAAGACTAAAAAAACAAAATTATGGGTTTAAAATTAGTAATAAATTGAAAGAATATCTGCAAGGAGTCGGTTTTGATCCTGTATATGGAGCAAGACCTTTAAAAAGAGTGATTAATGAAGTTATTTTAGATGAGGTTGCGCTCCAAGTTATCGAAAACAAGATAAAGCCAGGAGATAGTATAAATACCGATTATAAAGGTGGAAAAGTAGCAATTTCTGTAGAAAAACCGAATTGATAATAACGTCATCCTGAACTTGCCGTGCCTCGCCGGCAGGCGGGTTTCAGGATCTAGATTCCGAAATCACCGCTTAGCGGGATCCCGCAAAAGGCGGGATAAATTCGGGATGACGGATCAGATCGATTTATTGATCTCTTCAGCCAACTGTCCTATTTCTTCTTTTTCCATTTTGATAACTTCCGAAAATTTTATACCATGAATTCCGTTTTCGGTTTGTGGAAGGATGTGAATATGGGCATGATGCACTTCTTCACCAAGTGTTAAATAGCTAATAAATCTAGCATTTAAATATTTCTGAATTCCAAGTGATATTTTTTTAGCAACTTCCCAATATTCTCCAAACTTCGGCACATCATTCACCCAGCGGTAATGTTTTTTGGGAATAACCAGTGCATGACCTTTCACGCGGGGAAAAATATCCATAAAAGCAACATAGTTTTGATCCTCGTAAACTTTAAAACTCGGAATTTCGCCCTTGACGATTTTGCAAAAAATACAGTCTTCCATTTCATTCAAATCTTACACTATAATAAAAATATTGACAATCCGTTGAAAAGTTGTATGATAGTGTGTGAGAACCCTACAAAACTTATAAGTTATATTAAAACACCATGAAAATCCTTATCCCGGCTGACGTCCCTCAAGACATGCGAGAGACATATGAAAACAATTTTCGAACTCTCACTCACGATACCGGTAGATTGATGCTTTTTGCCGGTGACCAAAAAGTTGAACACTTAAATAACGATTTTTATGGCGAAGGTATATCGACCGAAGACAGTGATCCTGAACATATGTTTCGTATCGCCGCCAATGCAAAAATCGGCGTCTATGCTAGTCAACTTGGCATGATCGCAAGATATGGTCCAAGCTATTCCAAAGTTCCATATCTTGTCAAATTGAATTCTAAAAGTAATTTAGTAAAAACCGCACAAGCTGACCCGATGAGTGCGGCTTGGTTTGATGTTGAACAGGTTGTCGAGTTTAAAGAAAACAGTGGGCTCAAAATACTTGGAGTAGGATATACAGTTTATCTTGGAAGTGAGTTTGAATCACAAATGTTGACAGAGGCAGCGCAAATTATTTATGAAGCTCATCAATATGGTCTTATCACCGTCATCTGGCTCTATCCACGCGGTAAAGCTGTAGCCGATGAGAAAAATCCTCACCTTATAGCCGGAGCCGCAGGAACTGCCGCAACTCTTGGCACTGATTTTGTCAAAGTCAATGCACCCAAAAAAGACGGTAAAAGTAATCCTGAATTATTACAGGAAGCAGTGAAAGCCGCCGGCAGAACTAAAGTTGTATGCGCGGGTGGCTCGACCGGTGAAGCCGAAAAATTTTTGAAACAGTTGCACGATCAGATTCATATCGGCGGCACAAGCGGGAATGCGACAGGTAGAAACATTCATCAGAAACCTTTGGAAGAAGCGATTAGATTCACAAATGCAATTTATGCGATAACTGTTGAAAATAAATCGGTTAAAGATGCACTAAAAATTTATCATACTGGAAGTAGTTCAAAACAGAAAGTAGTTAAAGGAAAGTCGGATATTGACTGATAAAGGTAATAGCGGATAGGTTATAGGGAATAGAATTAAAACTATCCCCTATAGGCTATACCCCCTTAGTTAAAATTTAGAAACAAATATGAAACGCATCAAGGTCGGTTTAAACGGTTTTGGTAGAATTGGTCGCGCTTTTGCCCGCATTGTATTTTCTAGAGATACGTTTGATCTTGTCCACATCAACACTCGTAAGACTCCAAACGAGATGCTTGCCTATCTTCTCAAATATGATTCAGTTTATCGGACATTTGACAAAGAGGTTGTTTCTGGTAATGACGGCATCAGCATCGACGGTAAAAAAATCAAGACAACTCTGACCGATGACCCATCACTTATCCCATGGGATAAAACCGGTGTAGATATTGTTGTAGATGCCACCGGTGCGTTTACTACCACTGAAAAATTGCAAAAACACATTCGCGGCAATGTAAAGAAAGTCGTCTTGACAGCGCCTGCCAAAGATGAAGAAACGACCCATGTGGTGCTTGGGGTAAACGACGAGAATGTATCAATGGAAAAGGAAAAAATCTGTTCAAACGCTTCATGCACAACCAACTGTGCAGCTCCACTTTTTAAAGTACTTGACGATGCATTTGGCGTTGAGAAAGGATTTTTAACGACAGCACACGCATACACAATCAGTCAAAGTCTGCTTGATGATGCCGGAAAAAAACCGGACCGCTCCAGGGCAGCCGCACTGAATATTATTCCATCAACAACAGGTGCCGCAAAAGCCGTTGCAAAAGTGATACCTCATCTGAAGGGAAAAATTGACGGCATGGCAATACGAGTACCGGTGCCAACTGTCTCATTTACCGATATTACGGCCATTGTTAAAAAGGAAACAACTATTGAGGAGGTGAACGCTGCCTTTAAGAAAGCTTCGGAAACAACTATGAAGGGTATTTTGGGATACGAAACGGCAATACTGGTTTCGTCAGATTACATAGGTTCAATCTATTCAGCGATTTTTGATGCCAACTATACAAAGGTGATCCAAGGGACCCTTGTGAAAGTATTTGGTTGGTATGATAATGAATGGGGTTATTCGGCCAGGCTTGTCGACCTTGTAGAAAAATTTTCTGCGCACA
>MFZZ01000041.1 GCA_001789555.1 Candidatus Roizmanbacteria bacterium RIFCSPHIGHO2_12_FULL_38_13 | reverse complement strand
GAGGGTATGACATTTTCATTTGGGTTTGACACCCCGACCCGATCGGGGATCCAGATTGTTGAAATAGTCTGGAGAATGGATTCCCGCCTTCGCGGGAATGACAACCTGCCTGCGGCAGGCAGGTGTGTGTCAAGAAGCATGAACTCTTACAACAAGACTTTCCGCATTGCTTTTTTTAACTATTTTGTTAAAATGAAGGATTATGATGAAACAAACCACCATCAAGGAAGTTGAAAAACTTTTTGGACTTGGCGCTCATCTTGGTCATAAAAAAAGCAGACTGCATCCAAGGGCAAGACGCAATGTTTATACCATTGTAAATGGCACATCGGTGATCGATTTGACCAAAACCGTTGTTCAGCTGGAAACTGCCAACAAATATTTGTTTGATGCGGCAAAAAACAACAAGACGGTGATCACTGTCGGTACAAAAAAAGTTGTCAGCTCCTTTTTAAAAAAATACTGTTCGGAAAACAATATACCTTACATAACTACCAAATGGCTACCCGGTCTTTTGACAAACTTTGAATCTATCATTAATAATGTCAAGAAACTCAAAAAATTAAAAACCGATCGCGAAAATGGGACCTGGGATGCCTTGGTGAAACATGAACGTACCAAGCTGGCAAAAGAAATATCAAAACTTGAAAAACTCTATTCCGGTCTCGAGTCAATTACAGCCAGACCGGATGTAATGATTATAGTTGATCCGAAAAAAGAGAAAAATGCTTTAAAAGAAGCTAAAGCCTACCATATCCCGATTGTCGCCCTAGTTGATACCAATTCCGATCCAACCCCAATCGACTACCCGGTTGTGGCCAACGATGATACTTCGCAAGTTGTAGAATATATAATGAAACAACTGCTTGATGAGTATGCCAAAGGCAAGAAATCTGCTCCAAAGCCGGAAAAAAAGGCAAATTGAACTATTTTTTTATCATGATTGACTACAAAAAACTAAAACAGCTACGTTTTGAAACCGGAGTCTCATTCTCATTATGCAAAAAAGCACTCGAAGAAACTAAAAACGAGATAACTTTAGCAAAAAAAAAGCTGAATGAATGGGGTGCAAAAAAAGCTTCCGAAAAGTCCAAGCGTGAAACCGAAGCCGGTGCAATTTTTTCATATGTACATCACAATAAACGTGTTGCTTCTCTGCTAGAACTTAAAAGCGAAACCGATTTTGTTTCCGAAAACAAAGAATTTCAAGTACTTGGCCAAGAACTAGCAATGCAAGTCGCTTCAATCCCAAGTAAAAATGTCGAAGAGCTTCTTGAACAAGAGTATATTCGAGATCCAAGCAAAAAAATAAATGATCTTATAAAGGAAGCAATCTTGAAATTCGGCGAAAATATTAAAATCGGAAGATTTATACGCTGGGAACTTGAGTAAAAACAGAATTTAGGTAGATATCGTCATTCCGAACTCGCCTGCCTGCGGCAGGCAGGTTTCGGAATCTAGATCCTGAAATAAATTCAGGATGACGAGTTCAGGCTTCAGCATAACGTATTAATATTAATATATGGATGACATTTTAGATAAATTTAAAACACAAACAGACACCTCGGTACAAATACTTGAGGAAGAACTCAAAGGTATCCGAACAGGCCGTGCAAATTCAGGAATGGTCGAAAACATGATAGTTCAGACATACGGAGGATCTACTTCATTAAAACTACGAGAACTTGCGACAATTACTACCGAAGGACCGGTGACACTGGCTATCTCGCCGTTTGATCCAGCAACCGTCAAAGATATCGAAAAGGCGATATTAACTTCACCTATCGGTATTAACCCTCAAACTGAAGGTGTAAAAATTTATTTAAGAATTCCGCCAATGTCAGAGGAACAAAGAAAAAAATATGTTAAACTGGTTTCACAACTTATTGAAGATACAAAAAATACCATTCGTCACGAGCGTGATGAAGCACGTAAAGTGATAAAGCGTTTGTTTGATGAAAAGTCGGTGTCAGAAGACGAAAAATTTCGGACAGAAAAGGAAATCGACTCCCTAACCACAACCTCAAGTACACGGCTTCATGAACTAAAAGAAAAGAAGGAAAAAGAGATAATGGAAGTTTGATAAGTTACGAATTACAAATAATAAACAATGATCACAGTTCTCGTTTTTTTTGCCATTCTTATAATACTTGTACTTATCCATGAGTTTGGACATTTTATTGCTGCAAAAAGAAACGGTGTTTACGTTGAAGAATTCGGTTTCGGTTTTCCTCCAAGGCTTTTTGGGAAAAAAATCGGGGAAACATTATACAGCTTTAACCTCATTCCACTTGGCGGATTTGTAAAACTTTACAGAGAAGAGTATCAGGAAGGCGATAAAAAGAAAAATAAAAAACAAATTCCCGATGCCCGGGCATTTGTTTTAAAAAAGCCAGGTGTAAAAACAATAATCATTCTTGGTGGAGTGCTGATGAACTTTTTACTTGGTTGGATACTCATTTCATATCTTCTTGTTTCAGGGGTACCAAGTCCTACCGGAGTGAGTATTATAGAAATACAAAAGGATTCACCGGCTGCGTCGGTCGGTCTACAAAAAGGTGATGTTTTACTATCAGTCAAAGCAAACGAGAAAAAAATACCCCTCACAACGACTTATGATCTAATCTCCATAACTCAAGAATATGGTGATAAACCAGTTTTGCTTGAAGTAAAAAGATCTGGTAAAAATATTGAGTTTCCAATAACTCCGAGAAAACAGCCACCCGAAGGTCAAGGCGCTTTGGGAATTGTAATAACACAACTTGTTGAAACCAAATCATATCCATGGTATACAGCGCCATTTTACGGACTCAAAGAAGCCTTCTCACGTACCCGAACAATCATTATCGAAGTCGCCAAAATTCCGGCACAACTTTTGACAACCCAAAAAACAAATGTTGAGTTTACTGGACCGGTTGGTATCGCTAAAATTGTCGGTGAAGCACGAAAGTACGGCTTCAAAGCTATACTTGAGCTTACCGCATTACTCTCGCTTAATTTAGCTGTATTTAACATACTACCTTTTCCGGCGCTTGACGGAGGAAGGCTCCTTTTTGTTGCCTATGAATGGCTAACCAAAAAGAGGCCGAATGAGCATTTTGAAAGAAATATGAATCTGATTGGGATAATTCTATTGCTTTCATTAAGTGTACTGGTTACTATTAATGACATCAGGAAGATTTGGGGATAAACAATTTTTATGAACTATAAAAATATCACGATTTCAGGAGGAGTTGCGGTCGGAAAAAACACACTTCATAGAAACTTAAAATCTTATCTTGAGCCACTTGGCTTCAAATTTACATCTGGCGGACAACTTCTTCGGGATTTTACTCGTGAATATGTTCAGCCACTTGCCAGTCTCGCTCCGGACGAATTTCATCACAAACTGGATGATCGTACCAAAAATTTGCTGGAAAAAGGTTTTTATGTAATTGAAGCTTGGCTCTCTGGGTTTATGTCGCGTGACAGGAAGGACACGCTTCGAGTATTACTTGAATGTTCGAGCGATGCAGTGCGGGTTGATCGAGTAGTAAACAGGGACAAAGTCACCATCGAAAAAGCCAAAAAATTTATTCGAGATCGAGAAGAAACGAATTTAAAGGAGTGGAAGCGGATTTATGGTGATCACCATTTCTTTGATCCAAAATACTATCATCTCACGATTGATACTTATTCATCGGGACCAAATGAAACTGTCGGAAAGGTGCTTGATAAACTGGGGTATAAAAAGTAAAATACTTCCAATATGCTTCTTTCAAAACTTTTTCCGAAACCTATAAAGCAAGGAAAAAAATACGATTCTCCTAATGCGACCTATCTTATTAATGGTGGGTTTATTGATCAGATTATGGCTGGCGTATATAGCTTTCTCCCGTTAGGCAACAGGGTACTGTCTAAAATCGAAAATATCGTCAGGGAAGAAATGAACAAAATCGGACAGGAAGTTTTTTTACCATCTATCGTTCCCACGAAGATCTGGGAAGATACAAAAAGAATCGATAGCATCGATGTTTTATTTCAAGTAACCGGAGCCAATGAAACATCAAGAAAAACAAATGATGCAACCTATATTCTCAACTGCACACATGAAGACGTGATCACACCTATTGCCAAAAAATTCAACACAAGTTATAAAGATTTTCCTTTTGGACTTTATCAAATACAAACAAAGTTTAGAAATGAGCCGAGAGCCAAGTCCGGCCTGCTTAGAGGTCGTGAGTTTCGAATGAAAGATTTGTATAGTTTTCACACTTCTGAAGATGATCTACAAAAATATTATCATGAGGTTGTAAAGCCAGCATATATTGAAACATTTAGGCGCTTGGGACTGGGGGAGTCAACTGTAATTGCACTTGCATCAGGAGGAGATTTTACAGAAAATTTTTCCCACGAATTTCAGACACTTTGCGAAAGCGGAGAAGATACATTGTTTTATTCCGAAAAAGAGTATATTTATTACAACAAAGAGGTGGCTCCAAGCAAAGCTCCAAAAATCGATGAGACCGATAAAGAGATGAAGCCCATGGAAGATGTTGAAGGAAGAGGAATAATTGGAGTCGACGAACTCGCCAAATATTTAAAAATACCGGTTGAAAAAACTACCAAAACTTTACTTTACGAAAATGAGAAGGGTGAAATCATTGCGGCCGTGGTGCGAGGTGGATATGACATTAACGAAGACAAACTAAAAAAAGTGTCCAAATCAAAAAAAATTAAACTAACTTCTGCACAAACTGTAAAAAAAGCGACAAATGCAGAAGTTGGATATGCCGGTGTTTTGGGCCTTCCCAAAGATGTAGAAATATTTTGGGACGACTCAACCAAAGACAGATTAAACTTCGAAACCGGGGCCAATAAAACCAATTATCATACGATAAACGTAAACTTCGGCCGCGACATCGAAAACCCAAAAGATTTTTGTGATATCAAAGTTGCAAAAGAAGGTGACTTAGATCCAAAAACTGGAAAAGTTTACAAGATATTCTATGCTTCAGAAGTAGGAAACATTTTCCCGCTAAATACAAAATTTTCAGAAGCACTGGATTATTATTTTACTGATGAAAAAGGTGAACGAAAGATTGTTTATATGGGCTCATACGGTATCGGAACTTCACGGGCGATGGGAGTGATAGTCGAAAAATTCCATGACGATCGCGGCATCATCTGGCCGGCACAGGTCGCCCCGTATCTTGTCCATCTCATCGGTCTTGATCTAGATAATACTGAAATAAAGCAGAAGGCAACGGATTTATACGACAAACTTCAAGACCAAGGATTTGAAGTTTTATTTGATGATCGTGAAGGAGTCAGTCCCGGTGCCAAGTTCGCCGATGCCGATCTCATTGGAAATCCGGTCAGACTTGTCGTTTCAAAAAGGAGTGGAGATAAGATTGAATTTAAAATGAGAAACGAAAAAAAAAGTGAACTTTTGTCATACGATGAAATAATTGAGAAATTAATAGCATGTCAAACAAAATAATTGTCACCCACATTTCTCCCGACCCAGACGCCATCACCTCCTCATGGCTGATCAAACGCTACTTACCCGGCTGGGAAAGCGCCGACCATGCATTCGTCCCTGCGGGTGAGACTTTGGATAAAAAACCGGTAGATCAAGATGAAAACACAATTCATGTTGATACAGGGCTTGGCAGGTTTGATCATCATCAACTCAAGATACGAACATCGGCCACAAAACGGGTTTTTGATTTTTTGGCAGAAGAAGGAAACGTCAAGGAAAAAGATATACATGCCCTAGAACATTTGGTCCAGTTTGTAACCGAAATAGACAATTTTGGTGAAGTTCATTTTCCCGAGCCAACAAACGATCGATACAGCTTTAGTCTGCACGAATTTATCTACCCTTTGCGGGGTCAACTGTCAAGTGATAAAGAACTAGTCAATATGATTTTTTTAGTTCTGGACAGTATTCTTTTTACTATAAAAAATAGCATCCAAGCACGAACCGATATAAAAAATGGTTTAATCATAAAAACTCACTGGGGAAAAAGCATCGTCATGGAAACCAAAAATGAAGGAGCAGTAAAATACGCACTGAAATCCGGATACGAAATGGTTGTGCGCCGAGACCCCATAACTCATCATATTCGCATAAAAACGCAGCCAAGCAAAAAATATGATCTCACATTGCTTTATAAAAAAATGCTCGATGTTGACCCGAATGCCACCTGGTTTTTACATATTTCTAAAAATATGCTTCTCAACGGTTCATCAAAAAGCCCTGATTCCGTGCCCTCATCGCTCTCTCTAAAGCGCCTGATTGAAATACTTAGGGAAATGTAATAGAATACGTAAGTCAGCTTCTTAGTTTTTTAGGATATTAGCTTTTTAGAATTAATTAATCTAACAAGCTAACCAGCTAATAAGCTACATAACATTTATAAATAAAAGGGGGGTGTACTTCATGGTTGTTGTAACAAAAAAAAAGGGCGAATCCAAAGACAGTGCTTTTAAAAAATTCACAAGAATGTTTATCGACGAGGAGATCGTAGACGAAGTAAGAGACAGAATGTTTTATAAAAAACCGTCACAAGTCGAAAAGGAAAAAGAAAAGGAGAGAAAAAAAAGAAAAAGAAGACCGCTTTATAAATAATCTATGATCAATATCTACGGTTCTTCACGTTATAAAATAAACAAAAAAGGTTTAAAAAAATTTGCCCAATCTGTGCTTGATCGCTACCAGATAGGTAAAATTGCCAATGTCAACATCGCTCTTGTTGGAAAACGCAAGATGATCGAACTTGCCTCAAAGTACAAAGATGAAAATGTGGCTTTGCCGGTTTTGTCATTTTCATACTACCAAGACAAAACTACTTCCGACAATACCCTGGGCGAGGTAGTGATCTGTTATCCCCAGGCAGTCATCCTTGCTGCACAACGAGAAAAAAGAGTTGATCAAATGTTTAATACTCTTGTCGAGCACGGTATTCAAAATCTATTCACAAAATAATGTATTATCTAACCTATCGGCCAAGAACAATAGCTGAACTTGACAACTCACAAGTCCGTGAAAAAATCGCCGCCATTCTCAAAAAAAAACAGATTCCACATGCTCTTCTATTCGTAGGAACCAAGGGGATGGGCAAAACTTCAACTGCTCGAATACTGGCTAAATCATTAAACTGCCTTGAAAACGCTTTTTCAAATAAGAGCGACTCGACCGAGCCATGTAACACCTGTCACAACTGTCTTACTATAGATACCGGTTCTTCACCCGATGTAGTCGAGCAGGACGCAGCCTCAAATCGTGGCATCGACGAGATAAGGCGACTGATCCGCGAATCGGCTTTTTCTCCAATGACCGGCAACTATCGAGTCTATATCATTGACGAGGCTCACATGATCACCACAGATGCGTTTAATGCATTACTCAAAACTCTTGAGGAACCTCCCAAAACAGTTATTTTTATACTCGCAACCACAAACGAAGAAAAAATTCCCCAAACCATTATTTCACGGTGTTTAAAAATCGATTTTGGTATCGCCAAAGAAAGTGATATTTTGAGCATGCTGGATAGAATTTTAAAAAATGAAAAGCTCAAAGTTGATGATGATTTGAAAAAACTTATTGCGACATACAGCGAAAATTCATTCCGTGACGCTGCAAAACTATTGGAAGAGTTGGTGATGCAGGATCAGATGACTCTTGAAAAGGCCAAAGCGTATCTAGGAATAAGAGCAAAGGAAAACCTACTCGAAATTCTGCATAAATCGGATCTGAAAGAATCGCTTGAATGGATAGAGGAGTTTAGCTCAAACGGAGGAAACATAAAACGTGCGATTGAAGACATGCTGCATAAATTGAAACGCCAACTGCTTTTAAAAAACCAGGTTATTTCCGACGAGAAAGATCTCGGATATTCTATGAAGGAGCTTATGAAGCTCATGAAACTATTACATGAAGCCTACTCAAATCTCAAAGTTTCACCTATCGAGTCATTACCACTTGAGATCGCGGTCGTTGAGTTTTATAATTTACGTAATAGATAAAGCGAGTAGGCTATAGCGGGTAGCGCATAGAATTTATATTCTATGAGTTACTAATATCCTATCCGCTATTCGCTATCCGCTTAAATAAATACTATGTTCAACCCACTATCAGGTTTAGGTAATTTACAAAAACTTCAGCAGCAGGCAAAACAAATGCAGCAGGCCCTGCAACAAGAAGAGGTGACTGTTGAAAAAAACGGTGTTGTTGTGAAAGTGCGTGGTGATCAACGAATACAAGAAGTAGAGATCGACGGAGTTATCGAAAATCGAATTGCCGAAGCAATAAATGAAGCCATCAAAAAAACACAGGAACTAGCAGCAAGAAAACTTATTGAGATGAATCAAAATCAGTAATATGTCACTCAAACTATTTTCAGGAACCGCAAACCCCGATCTTTCAAAAGACGTTGCAAAAACTCTATCTTTGGGTCTTGCCAAATCACAAGTGACGCGTTTTGATAACTCTGAAGTTAGGGTTTGGATAGAAGAAGATGTAAAACACGATATCTGTGTTGTTATTCAATCTACTTCAAACCCCACAGACACAAATCTAATGGAGCTTTTCCTTACCTGTGATGCACTTCGACGTGAAGAGGCAAGAAAAGTAATAGGAATTATTCCCTATTTTGGTTATGCACGACAAGATATCCAGCACCGAACTGGTGAATGCGTTTCTGCAAATGTTGTTATAAAATTTCTTGAAGCAATAGGTTTTAATAAAATTTACACTATCAATCTACATGATGAGGCGACCGAAGGTGTCTTCACGATACCGTTTAAAAATCTTTCTGCTTTTCCCATTATTGCTAAGGAAATAAAAAAGTACTTTGAAAAAAAAGGCATTAAGGTAAATACAGACAATATAGCGATTATAAGTCCAGATCAAGGCGGCATTGAACGGGCAAGGAAGTTTGGTACAGAATTATTTGGGACAGATGCTTTTCAACTGGTGTTAACCGAGAAAAAACGTGATCTCGAACACATACATGAAAGCAGAGCACTTAACCTTTATGGAGATGTCAAAGATAAAATTGCTGTAATTGTCGACGATGTCTCAACATCAGGTGGTACTCTTATAAATTCAGCAAATATTTGTTTAGAAAAGGGAGCAAAGAGTATCGTGGCATCAATAATTCACAGCGACTTTGCCAAAGATACGCCAAAAAAGATCCAAAACTCACAAATAGAAGCATTTTTTACAACAGACACTATTAAACTTTCTGAAGATCAGAAGTTTGAAAAGTTACATATCTGCTCGGTGGCAGGACTTATCGCAAAAGAACTAGAAAGATTTCCTAATATTAGACCTTAACTTGAAGCTAATAACTTACATTATTCGACGAATTGTTGAAGTTCAGCTTCTGAAAACGGAGGTGATTGTTCACCCTGTAATAATGAGTATATTATCTGTTGGTTCACAAGGTGGCGGAAATCTCTCAAAGGATTAGTCACTATAGTACGGTCAGTTACCAAATCACCCTCAATAGCATCACTAATAACCATCCAATCAGTTTGACTATTTCGAAAAAGAAATGGCCAGCCACTCCTCCTGAGAAAATGTGTAAATACGGCTGTGGACGCTAACATTAGACCTTGGATAACAATTCTGATATCATGCCTGTTTTGTATATATTTACTGTAGGTTTTTTCAGAAAAGGCAAATCTGTCAAAGTTCTGCAAATTTACAGGTAATTTTGATTCCCCTTGACTAACCCTTAATAGACTAATGCCACTTATTAAAGCCATTATCCCTCTTGCAAAGGTTGTTATATTAGCGACCATGTCTTCGACAGCATGATTACCATTCAGTTCTCTAGACTCAATAAGCATATTATCTATCTCATTTTCATCAAAAAATACAATGTTATTATCTGCCATTAATCTTGCAGCATTTCTTCTTTCTTCTCTGCAATCATTTATATATGAGCATGATTTAGCAATCTCCTGATATCTATAGTTCGTCGGAAGGATCACCCTAGACCTAACATTGTATCCCACTGGATAAAAAGCTTGATTACAAACTACCAATGATGATATTGCTTTTTTTGGTTTTTCACCCGTGTTTATTAGAGACTTTTCAAGAAGTAATTCGGTAGGAAGCATATGTCTTTCAGCATGATCGCTGTATATTGTAGCAGCATTGAATTTTGCCACTTCCCAGGCTTCTGTGCCTGGAAAAACACTGTCTGCAACACAAGAGATTGGTATCTCAAATACTACACCACCATGAATGTAATGAATTGTTACAGAGTCATCTATGTCAAGCTGAGGGTCATCCTCTCTATAATCATCGATAGTAATTGTAGAAATCCTATTATCTCCAAAAAGTTTATGAACTTTATGTTGTTCCAAATTTCTGATAGATTTTGACAGCATTCCCTGACCTCTCGTAACTCTTTGTGTAGTTAAGGATAATTCAGAGGGATGCACGCCTATTTCATCAGCGCTTAGTCCTTTAGTCCATTCATATGTAAATTCTGACATATACCTATAAAAAACCCTCCGTTTTGAGGAGGGTGATATTTTTGATAATTGGTTATTACCTCTTATCATTCACCCTCTCGTCAGGGACGAGGTTAATGAGGCGGATAATGTTTTGGTGATAAATATGACTCATAGTATGTATATGGTATGTATTGTAAAGAATGTGTAAGAAAATGTCAATGTCATAAAATTAGATTCATTGCAAAAATGAAATGATTATTATATAATAAAATACTATAAGCTTAATATGGAAACTCCAGGAAATCTAAAAAATCTTACGTCTTTTAATAGCTTAAATCATTTTAAATCTCGATACGAAGCTGGACTCCCAATAACTAGTCCTATAAGAGTGGTATTAGATCATACACAGATGGTTATTGATGAAAAAATTATGTTTCCTTCAAGGGAAACATACTCTTTGGCCATGTTTGTAGGTCACATTATAAATGCCTCAATGCGAAGACCCTTGCACGTCCTCGATGTTGGCACGGGATCTGGTGTAAATATGATTGCTTTAGCTAAAACTATCACAGATACAAATTCTACTCAATTTATCGCGTCGGATATAGATCCAAGAGCTTTACAATATGCTGAAGCTAATTTCGCTATAAATGGCATACAAGAAGTAGACTTGCGCCAGCGGGATACTCTAGAAGGCATGAGTCAGGAATATGGCAAAATTGATGTTATTTTTACAAGCCCACCGTGGTATCCGGGTGAGATATACTATCCGGAAGCTTTCAAGCCCCAACTTGCAGTTGACGGAGGTCAAGATGGATTGTCCTTCTATCGAGAATTAATAATACAAAGTAAAGAAGTTTTATCTCATCTGGGAATGATTGCATTTAGAACTACCAGATGGCAATGGAACGATGTTTACGACCTCACAAAAGCACATTTTCCAATGCTTGATAAGTATGCTATCTATCTCGCTCCAAAAAGACAAAAGCGTCCCTCTGGACTGATAATTGCCAACTCTGCGGGCTTTGCCTTTAATAAAGGATTCAATAGTTATATTGAATCAAATGATTTTCATAACATGGGTATTCCCCCATTAAGAATAAAATATATCGAGAGATAAACTATCACTACTCAAACTTACTCCTGTTTTCGATAGCCTTACGAAGTGTCATGTAGTCGGCGTACTCCAAATTTCCACCTATCGGCATACCATAGCCTAGACGACTTACTGCAAAAGTGAGGGAATGCTCGGACTTTATTTCGTGAAGTTTGTTACGAATATACATAGCCGTCGCCTCACCTTCCATATCCGGGTTTGTGGCAAGTATAATCTCCTGAACTTCAACTTTTTTAGCTTTACCGTTCGGGCGCATACGGACAAGAAGTGTTTCAATAAAAATATCATCCGGTCCGATGTGATTTAGCGGGTCAATACGACCATGCAGCACATGATAAACCCCGTCATATATATCGCCTGTTTCAAATGACACGAGATCAAGCACGTCCTCGACAACGGTAATTTTTGCTCTATCTCGAACCGGATCGTCGCAAATACTACATACCTCATTTTCTGTTAGGTTCATACAGATTTTGCAACGTCTAGTGCGCTGTTTGAGCTGTATTATCTGATTTGCGAACTCCTGTAAATCAGGCTCCGGCATACGCAGGAGATAAAACGCCATACGACTGGCGCTTTTTGCTCCGATCCCAGGGAGTCTTTCAAAAAATAAGGCTACTTGTTTTAAACTATTTGGAAGCGAACTCATGCGTCTTGTAACTCGTAACTTAAAAATGAAAAGCTATAACTGTATTACATCAACTAACACAAGAGGACGGCGACCTCGTTTTTCAAAAAAATAATCTTCAAGTATACGCAGTATACTACGTTTAAAAGCAGTCATTTCTATGACTAGATCACGGCGAGGCTTTAACTCTTTTTCAATGACTCTTGTGGCATCGTCAAAAAGAGCGTCCTCATTTTTTTCAAATACAAATCCTCGTGAAAAAAAACGAGGCCGAGTGACTAGCTGTCCCATTTTATCTATTAAAATAACCGAAACTACCATACCCTCATTTGAGAGTTCTTTTCGATCGCGCAACACTGTGCTACCGACATCCCCGACACCGTAAGCATCAACATAGATGTTTTTTGTTTCAACTGCTTCTCCACGTACGGCCCGAGTTTTGCTCAACCACACGGTCTCTCCTTCATTTAAAAGAAAAATAGTTTCCTTACGATAACCCATGTCTGTCATTAATCTTTGATATTGTCTCTGGTGACGGATCGTGCCACCGATTGGTATAAAATATTTTGGTTTGGTAAATCGCGCAAGAAGTTTCAGATCCTCCTGATTGCCATGACCCGAAGCATGAAGCTGATCTTGTATATCGGTGTAAATAACATCTGCTCCTTGAAGTGACAACTCCTCAATCAGTGAATAAACTTCATTTTCGTTGCCCGGGATAGGATCAGAAGAAAAAACGACCTTGTCGCCTTGGGTAATTTTGACATGTGGATGCTGTTTGCGAGCGATTTTTGATAAAGCAGAATCATACTGACCTTGTGATCCGGCGGCGACAATACAGACTTTGTTTGGTGGCAGCCGCTTGAGCTCCTCCTCCTTGCCAAGGAGTGAATATGGGACTATCAGATAGGCAAGATCTTTCGCGGCATCAGTGTTTTGTTTCATCGAGCGGCCGAGGAACACGACTTTGCGATTGAACTTTATTGCCGCCTCAACACACTGTCTGATACGTGATATGTTTGAAGAAAACGTGGTCATAAAAAATTTCCCTTTGGTTTTGCGCATCTCATCCTCGAAAGTCTGTCCGACTATGGATTCGGAAAGCGTAAGCCCTTCACGCTCTGCCCCAAGCGCGTCCGACAAAAGACAAAGGATACCGTCTTCACCTGCCTTGGTAATTTCGTAAAAATCAGGAGGATCGGCATAGGGTGGAGTAAGGTCAAATTTGAAATCAGGTCCATGATAGACTGTGCCAACGGGTGACTTGATCAAAATATGAGTCGGGTCGGGGATAGAATGTGTCATATGAATGAACTTTGCCTGAAATCTACCAAGATCATACCATTTGCGAAACTTTATCTCATGGATCAAAACCCGCTGATTGAATTCTTTGAATTTATTGGTGACGAATAATTTTGTCAGTTTACTTGCATAGATCGGCGGACTTCCGAGCTTTTCATAATGGAATGGCAAAGCGCCGATATGATCCTCGTGGCCGTGAGTAAGTAAGATCGCACGAATTTTATCTTTTTTATCTTCCAAATAAGAGATATCAGGAATAATTAGATCAACACCAAATTCGTGGGCATCAGGAAAACCCATGCCACAATCAACGATGAGAATATCCTGAAGTTTATCACCATCGTACAGCTCATACAAATACATATTTTTGGTGACGCCGACGATCCCTCCAAGCGACACAAATCTTAATTTAAGATCGTTCATAAAAATATTAAGTTACAAGTTATAAGTTACGAGTTTGTACCTATTCACTTCTTTCCGAAATTGCGTCATGCTGAACTCGTTTCAGCATCTACTTGATAATAAGATAGATCCCGAATCAAGTTCGGGATGACGATGTTACTGGAAACAACTCAATAGTTACACGAGTTTCGAGTAAGACTCATTATAACATTTGCTATACTAACGATGTAACTTATACGAGATTTCACGCAACATGCCACTAACGACTATAGAGATTAATGTTACAACTTTGCTTGGAAGCGAGTAAATTTTCGATTTGCGAGCGAAAGATTTATCTAAAATTATGGAAATCACTAAAGAAGAGGTCGAAAATAAACTGTACGACGTCATGGACCCAGAACTTCATATGTCAATCGTGGATCTGGGCCTTGTCTATAAAGTACAAGTTAAGGACAAGAAGGTCCATATACGCATGACCCTAACGACGCTCGGTTGCCCACTTTTTGACACAATTCAAGAGGAGATAGAAACCAAGCTTGCTCAATTAAAGCTCAAACCCGATGACATAAAGATCGAGCTAACTTTTGATCCACCATGGTCGATGGATCGCATGAGCGAGAATGCAAAAGCGATGTTGGGAATTTGATAAAAAAATACTCTTGAAAGTTATGTATTTATATATTAAATTTTAATCATGATAAAATCCATTTCAAAAAATGATATTAAAGAAATTGTAGATGCTGCAAT
>MFZZ01000040.1:26284-28976 GCA_001789555.1 Candidatus Roizmanbacteria bacterium RIFCSPHIGHO2_12_FULL_38_13 | reverse complement strand
TGGTATACACTTTTCAGAGAAGGAACGGTACGTAAACTACCGGCAGAAATGTCTAGAATTATTCGGTGAGAACTATTACAAGTTGTCTAACCGAATAAATGGAAACTGGCATCCGTTTGGATTACAAAGAACTGCGAAGCATCAGTCCTAAAGCTGCCCGTCAAGCAATCCTGCAGATACTTAAAAGTACGAGGGGAAATGTAGCGGAAACCGCACGTCTTCTTCATACGACCCGCCCTACCATCTACAAGGCAGTCGCCAAACAAAAAGGAAAGAGTCTGAATGATCTATCAACTGCTCCCCATACTGTTAAAAACAAAACAAGAGGGGACATTGAATCAAAAGTAGTACTGCTTAAGGAAAAAACAAACTATGGCCCCATACGTCTCAAAGACGAACTGCAGGAACAGTATAGGATACATCTTTCCCATCATACGATCAGAAACATTGTCAGACGCAACAAGAAAACCAAAACAAAAACCAGGAAAAGATACAAAAGGTCTGCTCGTCCTTTTGTTGACTGGTATAGCTCACAGGCATTTGAAGTAGTCCAAGTTGATCTCAAACACATTATTGATCAGAAAGCTCTGTCCTCCTCCCAGATTGCCCATATTATTCGTCATGATTTACCTCTTTACCAGTGGGGAGCAGTAGATGTAACCTCCCGGTTTAAACTCATTGCCTATTCAAAAGAAAAATCATGGACAAATGGATTAACCTGGTTTCTGTGGGTTACTTCATGGCTAAGGAGTCATGGTGTGACTGTTCGTATTGTGTATACGGTAGACCATGGACAGGAGTTTGGAGGAGATTGCTGGTACAAGATTGTGGAACTAAGGAAACTCTTGAAAGGCTTTGGCTGTTTTATCATTCAAAATAGAAAAAAACATCCTGAAGAGAATGCTCATCTTGAGAGATCACACAAAACAGATGATGATGAGTTCTACATTCCCCGTATCCATACGATTACCACGTACGATCAATTTTACAAAGAAGCCTTCAATTATCTCTACTATTACAACTGTGTTCGTAAACATTCAAGCTTGGGAAGAATACCACCATACGATTATTTGAAAAAGACAACAACCGTAACCTTAGATGATACAATCAAATATGTTCCACCTATTTTTCTTGATGAAGTTTCTGCAAAGTTAGGGACTTGGAGTGGATACCATGTCCTGGCTCAGTACCACAAATTCTTTTGGAGAGAGGATCTTTATCCCTTTGGATTCGTTAAGTATTAGCAAATCTTGATCTCCCGTGATTATATATTTTGCTTTACCTTCAATTGCGCACGCTATAAATTTATCATCTTCTACATCACGTCCTACTATTTGGGGTAATTGTTTACCGGCAGTAATATCACTTCTTTCAATAAGCTCCTTGATAAAATCACCACGTTCTTTTTTGGTCATTTTTGTAAGTTTGACAATTCTTTTACGATTTATGACCTCACGCACCTCTTCAAGTATGTTTGGAGAACTAACGAGGATAATTGTTTGTTTGCGAATAGCAAGTAGTATTTTAGCAGAAGGTGAATTTTTAATACCAATTAAACCACTTATTAATACGTTGGTATCTACAACAATTCTAAGATCATTGGACATATTCGATTTTATTTCTCTTTCTTTTCTGCTCGTACAGCGTTTACTTCTTCATCAATAATTTTTTCCAATTTTTTTTGATCTTTTTTGGATATCCTATTTCTTATTTTATCAGTCATAACGAAGAGTTTATCCCAATCTTCTTTTGTTGAAAAACGATTTCGTGGATCTTTGAGGTTTTCATATTCTCGTTCACTAATTACGATGACACCCATTTTATTGTGTTTTCGAACAATAATGCTCTGGTTGCCATACATTACTTGGGACACGATATCTGATAAGTTTTTTCTGAATTGGTCTAAAGAAATTGCTGGTTTCATACTGTACTATTTAACTATATAATATTAAGTTTGTCAATATTATTGAGTTTATTAACATTATCATCCCAATCAAAGCTGTCTCTCGGCAAGCAGGCTCGGGATGACGATTATCTTAGCCATTCTTCAGCGCGGGTTTGTATAAATTCGCGGTCGCCCCATTGGATGATTATTTGTTCGGTGTTTACGCCATTACTTTTCAGCCAGTAAAAAACGTCGCGAGCAGCTTCAAGAAAGGCCTGTTTGTTTTTTTCATACTCGGGACTGCTTTCTGAAATTGCATAATCTAACAAAAATACTTCTACATTGAGGGTCCACTTGTTAATCAAAATATCATATGAAGGAATGAGAACATCGACTTCCAGCCCACGCGTTGACGTAAAAGATTTTTTGTAGGGAAGTTTGTCTTTTATTTTTTCAATTTGGGCTATCGAGTTTTTAATTTCCGGTGAATTTAGATCAAGGCCCATTCCTTCGGTCGGATTCAAAGTCGGTACATTATGTATTGACAGTCCTTTAACCAGATCGTCAGGTAATATAACTGCGGTCGGAATGATGCCGGACGGAACCGGCGACGGAGAAACAACTGAAGTTGAATTTTTGTTTTCAAGATAACCACGTATTAAATTCGAAAATACGACCAAAGAAACAAGAAGCAAGATTAACGAAGCAATTATCAGATAGAGTAATTTGTTGGACATTATTACTGTAACAATTTTTTAATAATTCTAGCACCAGTTAAAGAGCCCATATTCAGAGATAGTTCAGGCT
>MFZZ01000040.1:0-26276 GCA_001789555.1 Candidatus Roizmanbacteria bacterium RIFCSPHIGHO2_12_FULL_38_13 | reverse complement strand
TATAAGGAATAAGGTTCCATGGAGCTACATGGTCCTCACCTTTAAAATACGGAGGACATGCGGTATATTTTGGAGCGTTTCCTCCACAATTTACATTCCCCCAGCCATTATAGCCAGCTAGCGCATATACAAGCTCTTCATGAGTTTTTGGTGCTCCGTCACCTATAAGATTTTTCCTTTTTAGGACAACGCCAGCATAGATGGCACTATCAAGAGGGTTGTCAAATGCGCATTTTGTCACAGTTTTTCCATTTACTATAGTGTAACCTATGAACTTTGGTTTTCCGGGGCCAGTATCTTGAGTGCTACATTGACCATTAAGATCTGGCTCCCATTCCCCAATCTTACGACCACTGATGACTGATTGGTTTAGATTACAATTGCCTTCTGTATTGTGTATGCCGGCAAGAATAACCCAAGGTATGCCATTATGCCTTTCAGCAGTTTCATAAAGAGATCTATTTTGAAGACATGCTTGTACATCGGCAACCAATTTATTATCGTAAGTGAGTCCAGGATCATTCAAAATATCTGTTGAGTCCTTTTGCGGAAAGTAGGTGATTGATGGATATGCTCCAGTCGGAAGCAGGTTATCATTGTTTTGATTATTACCTGTATTTACTGTTGAGGTCGGTGATGGAGAACGAGTAGGGATAATCGGTTTTAGGTTATTGCTTCGAGGTGAAAATAGATTGTATATTTTTTCTAACATCTCTTTAAGGGTTGTTTCTTGGGAGCTTTGGGCATCTTCTGCAAGCTTTGTGGACGTGCCAGGTGAATCGCTACCATCGTCGATGAGAGGTCGGTCATAAGTTTCGATAGCATTCACTCCTGTCACAAAAACGAGAAGAAGAAAAATAATGATCCAATGCTTTATTCTTTTCATAGTAAAAAACGTCATCCCGAACCTGCCTGCGGCAGGCAGGCTTGTTTCGGGATCCAGATCCTGAAATAAATTCAGGATGACGTAAAATTGTCATTCATAACGAATATCAAGTCCATCTATTTGTTCCTGTGACAAGTCAAGCTGTTGCAGCCAAAGATCGACATCTTGTTTAACCTTTTCTTCGTCAGTAATTTTTTTTGTAACGATGAAGAAAAAATGTGCGGGAGGCTGTGGTCCATATTCAGATCGTACGGAAAAAGTTGAACTTTCATAGGGTGTATTTTTTGCAACATAATGGTCGGTGTCTTTTTCTTTTGCTTGATCTTGGTTGTCTTCAATAAATATAAATTTTTCATCGGGAATATTGGGATAATTGGCATCAATAAACGTATTGAAGTTTGTACGTGATTGATCATAAGGTGGAGAAACATATACTTCGTACTTAAAAGTATCGTAACTATATACGATTTTAAATCCATTTCCAGTATATGGAGATAGTTTTCGAAGATCACGATTCTGATTTATTTTCTTTAAATCGTCCTCAGGAGTTTCTACGTCAGAGTAGCCAGTAAAACCTATTGTTGAATCTTGATTTGATTCACTAGGATCTAAGCCTGTAGACGATTTTTTATTTATTGCAAAAAAAGCAATTAAAATTAAAATAAGCAAACCTATTAATATTGCAATAATTATATATTTTTGTTTATCCGAAAAATTATTAAACATACTTTAAAGTTTTGCAGCTACTGCACTTTTAATATAGGGATAGGGATACATATATCTATAATTAAAAGGAATATTATCTCGACTGCCATAAGCAGTTTCAAGACCAATAATATCGTAGCTTTCGCCATTAGGTACGATATCAATAATAACAAAAAAGTGACCTCCGCCCGTAAAGTCAGCGCCAGCAACTATCCATGCGCCGCCTCGAATAAAAGGAATGAGTTCTTCTGCAATGTCATCAATCTTCACAGGATTACCCGTATATGCTATTTCGGTAATAAATCCCTCAGCTTTTAGAGCTGCTTCATGACCAACATATGTAGATCCCTCACAGCTAGCATATCTGTATTGACCAAATTTTATAGTACCATAATGCTTATTTACAATCGATGGCGGTGTTGCCGATGAATCCTTAAGATTTGCTACAACATTAGCCACTGATGTAGGACCACAACCGGCATAGGCAATATCGCAACCATCTGGCATAGCATCGTCATAATCACGCTGCCTATACATGATATACTCACCATCAGTAATAGGTCTTGTGATCTGTGTGCTCGGCCTGATATTATTTGTTGGATTTAAATTCGGTCCGATCGTTCCACTAGGTAGTGCAGGATCACGAGGATTCCTAGTTGGCGAATTAGGATTTGTATTTGAGACTCCAGGCGTAGTAGGTGCAAATCTTGGAACAAAATAAATTGGCGGTCTGTTTTGATCATCACCAAAAACACTGTATATCTTATCTAAAACATTCTTTAAAGTATTTTCCGACTGTTTTTGGGCATCATTACTAAGTTCTTCTGTAGTAGTTGTAGTCCCGCCATCCTGACCCGGATCATATTCGAAGCGGTCTTGCGCATGTGATCTCAAAAATACTCCGCTTGTTAACACAATAATCAGACACATTAATATCGAGATTAATCCAGGAATAACAGATTTCTTGTTGACTTTTTGGGTAAGCTTGACCATAATGATTATTATGTCTAACTTTTTTGATTTTATACGGAAAAGGAATACAAATGCAAATCAAAGTGATTCCGCTTCTTCAAACGATACAACTAAAAGCGATATCAAGGTTATCAAAGAAGAATCAACCGGACCCCAGACATCGGGTATGGGTCAATCTTATAACGGTATTGGTCCGACACCATCTGGCGGGACTCCATACAATGGCATAGGTCCGACTCCACAGGGAGGCGAGCCGTATAGTGGTATTGGTACAACTCCATCGGGACAAACTCCATATAGCGGCATAGGTAGTACACCATCGGGTGGCACCCCATACAATGGCATAGGTGAAGCACCCGGTAGCGCATCTGGTCCAAACCAAGCCGGTATGTCTCAATCACAACCACCAACCGATAAAATGTCTACTTTGCAGGGAGATAAAATCGTACCTGTAGCGCCCGTCGATCCCAAGGCGGAAAAAGAAGCGATGGAGGCTATAAAAGATTTGGAACAATCAAATAAAAATTTGGAGACTCCGTCAAAAGATGTTGAGTCCGAAAAAGCAGACATGAAATCAAATATGAGCGATGAGAAGGATGATAAAAAACACGACGACAAAATCAAAGATGAAAAATTTGATGATGAAAACAAGATGGAAAAAATGTCGGATGAAAAATCTGGAGAGATACCAAAATCTGGCGATGTACTTAAATCAAAACTTGATGAGAAAAAAAGAAACGAGCTTGATGTGATGACTCATTTCACCCAGCGCTCAAACAAAGTTTTTGTCGAGGCCACGAATAAGGCGCGTGCACTACACAATACCTATGTCGACAGCGAGCATGTACTATATGGTCTTCTCAAGGACGGCGAGATTTATAACATGTTTGTCGAGATGAAGGTCCAACCACAGCTCATCGAACAGGAGCTTGATAAAAGTTATAAAAAGGAAAACGTCAAGGTTGAGCCACAGATTGCACCTCGAGTCAAACGAATTGTTGATAATTCTCTACTTATTGCCCGCAAAATGGGATTTGAGTTTATCTCACCCGAGCATATTTTGCTCGCGCTTTACGATGAAGGTGAAGGCCTTGGTGCTCGAATTCTGGTAAAACTCGCAGTTAAAAAAGAAGATTTAAACAAAAAGGTTACCGGCAAAAAAGAAGGACTTTTCGAAGATAAAGAAAAGAAACAACAAAGACAACGAAGTGCACTTGAGCAGTATTGTATTGATCTCACTCAAAAAGCGGCTGATGGTCAGCTTGATCCAGTGGTCGAGCGATCGGATGTCATCGAACGTGTTGTCCATATCCTATCTCGAAGAATAAAAAACAATCCGGCGCTTATCGGTGAGCCGGGAGTTGGAAAAACTGCTGTGGTCGAAGGACTAGCCCAGCGAATTATTGCTAAACAAGTACCCGAAAATCTTCTTGGTAAACGTATTTTACAACTAGATCTTGCCAGTGTGGTTGCAGGCGCTTCACACCGTGGTGAATTTGAAGAACGAATGAAAAATGTGGTAGAGGAGCTTAAGGGTGCAAAAGGTCAGATAATCATGTTTATTGACGAGATGCACACGATGATGGGCGCAGGCAACGGTGAAGGCGCACTTGATGCCTCCAATTTTATAAAACCGGCACTAGCTCGTGGTGAGGTACAGTTTATCGGCGCAACAACGATTACAGAATATAGACAATATATTGAAAAAGACGGTGCTCTCGAGCGTAGATTTCAGCCAGTCATGGTTCCCGAACCTTCGTCAGAATCGGCAATCAAGATGCTCAAGGCTGTACGCAATAAGTACGAGGCTTTTCATAAAGTAAAAATTCCCGATAAGATAATTGATCTTTCAGTAAAACTCTCAAAGCGATATATCGGCGACAGATTTTTACCCGATAAGGCTTTTGATCTCATGGATGAAGGTGCGGCTGCAGTTCGCTTACCGCTTATCTCACTTCCTGAAGAGATCAAATCACTTGAAGATCGTATTGCCGAGCAAAAGCAGGAGCTTGCAGAGCGTGAAGCCAAAGGTGAAAAAGTGAGAGCGCGTATTATTCGCTCAAAAATAGATGAAGTCAACTCAAAACTTAAAGAAAAACAGGATGAGTTTGCCATGAAAAAGGCGAGTACTACAACAGAGGTTACGGAAGAAATCGTTAAAGACATTATTGCAAAGCGCACCGGCATTCCGGTCTCGCGCATCAGTTTGTCCGAAGGAGACAAGCTTGTGAAACTCGAAGACATCATTCACAAACGCATGATTAACCAGGAAAGGCCAGTCGCTTCGGTAGCTCAAGCTGTACGTCGAGGTCGAGCCGGACTGAAATCGACAAATCGTCCAATAGGAAGTTTTGTATTTTTGGGACCGACCGGTGTAGGTAAAACCGAACTGGCCAAGACGCTTTCCGAAGTTCTTTTTGACGAAGAGGAAGCGGTCATCCGTTTTGACATGACCGAGTTTATGGAGCGACATGAGGTCGCAAAACTTTTGGGTTCTCCTCCAGGATATGTTGGTTATGAGGAAGGCGGCAAGCTGACAGAGGCAGTTCGTCGCAAGCCATATTCTGTAGTTCTTTTTGACGAGGTAGAAAAAGCGCATCCTGATATTTTCAATATTCTTTTGCAAATCCTTGACGACGGTAGACTGACTGATAACAAAGGACGTACAATCTCATTTAAAAATACTGTGGTCATCTGTACTTCAAATATTGGAACAAAAATGATCCAAGATGAGATGCTGAAAAGCGGCAAGACCGAGATCGCCGAGCCGACCATGGTTTCCACGTATACTTTTACTCCTCGTGGTCGCGAGTTGTTAACTATTGGCAATAAATATTTCGAACGCGACGGTGGAACTGTAAACAATATTAACACGCAACAAAATACACAGACACAACAACCTCAACAACTTCAAAACGGCAAACAAGATCAACAGCCGGCTGTAAAAAAACAGTCAACAGATACAACGACTCAAACGCCGGGATGGCAAGATCATGTCCTTACCGATTATTTCGCCGGACAGAAGGTTGAAGGAAAAGTTCCGGTAGAAAAAACGGCCGAAGAACCGCCACAGGATCAAGAAGGCGAACAAAAGACAGAGCAACCACAGGAAAATGCCGACGAGTACAACAAAGAGGCGATGAAAGTTGTCGGTTTTCCGATGATGGGATATGACACGCATGCGATTTCTCCCAAAGGCACCGAGGTCATCACCGCAGGTAATATCGCATATATGCGAAATGCGACAACGGCCAAGGAATGGAAAGCGACTAACCTTATCGATTATTTCAAAGACAATGTAGTTATTAATGCCTTACCCGATGCACCAGACGAGCAGCTGCCGACAATAAAACTTAAAACACATGCGTTTAGTCCTGACGAACAGGAGACTGTAACGTTCAAAGATCGCTATTGGAGAAGAAAAGAAGGTACGACCGACTGGGAAACAGGTACTTTGAAAGATTATTTCAAAGATCAGAAAATAACTGGAGAAAATGCCCAATTCCCCACAACATATTGGGATATTCACACTTTTTCACCGGCAGGTCGAGAGATTATAATAGTCGGCGGTGACATCTGGTATCATGATGCCAAAGCTCCCGAGTGGACAAAACAATCACTGCATGATTATTTTGGCGCCGACTTCCCACTTGAAAAAGAGATAGAAACCAAAAGAAGTATGGAGGACGAAACCGACAAGAAGAAATATGATCTCATAAGGCAGAAAGTGATGAATGAGCTGCTGAAATTTTTCCATCCGGAGCTTGTCAACCGATTTGATGAGGTCATTGTTTTTGAACCTCTTAAATATCACCATATGATCGAGATTGTCAAGCTGCAGCTTAAAGGACTGGCAAAACTGCTTGAAGAGCAAGAAATGGGTTTCTCGGCAACAGATGCCGCCATAAAGCAAATTGTCCAGGAAGGTTTTGACCCGATTTACGGTGCTAGACCTTTGCGCAGGGCAATTCAAAGATTTATTGAAAACCCAATTTCAGAGCTTATTATTGGTAAAAAAGTACAAGCCGGAGATACAATCATAGTTGATTTCAACGGTGATGAGTTTATCTTTAACGTTGAACGCATTGAGATGAAAAAAACCGACGCCTTGGGTGCAAAAACAGGTACAAAAGGCGAACCGGTCATAAAGCATTTTTTCTGTGAAAAATGTGCAAATAAATTCGACACCGAAGTGATCCCGACGGCAACTCCCGTATGTTCTAAATGTGCCTCGACTCAACTACAAGAAATTGCAGAAGAAAAAGAGATGACACTAGACGAATCATTATCAAAAGATGCCAAAGATACAAAACCTGAAGATACTTTAGAACAACCAGAAAAAAAAGAAGCAACAAATGACAAGGAGACAAAGGAAACAAAAAATAATGTCGAGTCAAAAGGTGAAAAAGACGTTAAAAAGAAACTGGAGGACAAGCTCTCAAGTTTTGACGAAAAAACAAATGGTCAGGATAGGTCACAATCTACGATGAATGCAGTAGTTAATTAATACCATTTTCTCCAATGTCACAATACACTCCGCTTGACATGAGTAATCTAAAAAAAATGTATGGTGGTGGCAAAACCATAAACATTGTATTCGTCATTCTGCTTCTTATTACGGTCGCTGTTTTTGGTCTCGTAGTTTTAATCCTGCTTAAGAAATATCAATATATCTGACTCATGCCTTTCATATTATTAACCTTTCTTGTTATAGAGTTGTCTCTTCTTTTTTACATTTCCAGACAAAGCATAAACAGTTTGTATTTTTCATTGCGATCGATAGTTCAAAACGACAAAGTGGTCTATAGCATAATAGCTTTTTTATTTTTTCCCGGTACTATAATCCACGAGCTTAGCCATTTTTTGATCGCAATATTACTTTTACATAAAGTGCGGGCGATACATATTTTTCCGGTCTTCGAAAAAAATCACATCAGGCTGGGAAGAGTAATCTATGAAAAAAAAGATGCGCTGCGCAGTATCCTGGTCGGTATAGCACCGGTCATAGTCGGAATCATGATTTTTTGGTGGATAAGTACTCTCGATATTTTTTTCATACAAAATCTTTGGCTCAAAACACTTATTATTTATTTGATATTTATTGTTTCAACAACGATGTTTTTGTCAAAAGCGGATTTGATCGATTTTGGATATGTACTGCCGATCGGCGTTGTTTTGGTAGTTGGTTTTTTAAATAACTCACAACTCATTGCGATGCTTTCCGATTTTGTGTATGATGTGAATGTATATCTTGGTATTTCTATAATTATTCACACTATTTTGCTGGTAGTTTTTTTTACATTTAAAAAAATAACAACTCATTGATTATGTCCCATCACCTTGCTCAAGAGATCGTAATCGGCCCAACCGGCACGGGTACGCCTGTTACGATCGTCGGGCCGTTACAGGGTATAGACAAACTGACCGATCTTCTAAACGTGATAATAAATGTTGTTTTATTTCCGCTTGCTGGAGTGATAGTATTTTTTATACTAATTTGGGGGGGTTATGATCTGATGATGTCCCAAGGCGAAGCCGAAAAAATCCAGTCCGGAAGAAATAAGATCACTACGGCCATAATAGGAATGGTTTTACTTACAATCTCGTATCTGATTACGAAAATCATCGGTTATGTTTTTGGTTTAGGCGGAGGAGTCTTCGGACCAATTTTTTAGTAGGTTGGGTCTAACTTCATGGCTTGAACTCTTTGATTGCCCGCTCGTAGTTTTGAGGATCGCCAACGTCGTACCATTTACCTTCAAATACAAAACCACTCACTTTTTTTTGATTAACAAGTTTTTGGATGACACTCTCGAGCGAAAACCGTTCGCTTTTAGGAAAGTAGTTGAAAATTTCGGTTGTAAAAGCATAGATGCCGCAGTGAATGAGATGGCTTTTGACACCCGGACTTGGGGCGGTGTTTGGATAAAACTCGACAAGCTTTGCGCCATGAAGTTTAAACTGACCATATTCAAGTGGTTTATCGACTGTTGTGAGCGCGACTGTGGCCACGGAGTTTTCTTTACGATGGAACTCGATAAAATCAGAAAAAGAAAAATCCGTGAGAATATCGCCATGGATTACTAAAAAAGTACCATTGTTTAATTTATTTTTCAGTTTACGCAGCGCTCCTCCGGTATTTAAATTTTCTTCTTCACGAGAGTATTTGATATTTACTCCCCATTTGCTGCCATCCCCAAAATAGGTTTTAATCTTTTCTCCAAGATAGCTGATTGCGATTATTAACTCTGTAATATTGTGTTTCTTTAGCTTGATTATCAAGTGCTCAAGAATTGGCGCACCTTTGACCGGCAGGAGTGGTTTGGGAATTTCGTAGGTATAAGGGCGAAGGTTTGTGCCCCGTCCCCCGGCGAGTATTACTGCCGTATGGACATTTGATGCGGTATACTTGTTTAATACATACTCAATAGCATGTGAACGATTGCGGATTTTATTTTTATCGATGAGTTGATCGACTTTTTTTAATACTTGAGTATCGAGGGTGATGGTTATACGGGATCTACGCATGTCAAGCTCTATTTTAGATCAAGGGTTGCTTTTTGTCAAAGTTGAATTATAATGATAAATACACACTATATGCACACTTACAAAAAAATTTACCTTTGCCAATGATATGCGAAATTGATCTATAACCGCTTAAGAAAAGCGGTTTTTTTTTAACGTTTTGGAATTATGTTTAGTCAAGAAGAACCACCGATTATTCTTTCGATAGGAGGATCGCTCATCGTCCCACAAGGAGGAGTTGATATTAAATTTCTTGCCGATCTCAACAAATTTATCCGACATTATGTAAAACAGGGGAAACGTTTTTTTCTGGTTGCTGGCGGCGGACTAGTAGCACGGCAGTACCGTGATGCCGGCAAGACAGTGATAGGCGACATGAAAGAAGACGATCTAGACTGGCTTGGTATACATGCTACCCGATTGAATGCTCATCTGCTGCGTACCATTTTTGTAGACATCGCTCATCCACGCATAATAGAAAATTACGATAAAAAGTTAAAGAACTGGAAAGAGCCGGTGGTCATCGGTGCCGGATGGATACCCGGATGGTCTACCGATTATGATGCGGTAATTCTTGCCCGTGATTATGGAGCCAACCTCATCATCAACCTCTCAAATATATATTATGTTTATGACAAAGATCCAAATAAATATGAGGATGCAGTTGCAATTGAAAAACTTACTTGGGAGGAGCTGGAAAAATTTGTAGGTATCAAATGGGCTCCAGGCATCAACGCCCCTTTTGATCCGATTGCGGCTCAACTTGCCAAACAACTAAAACTGACAGTGATAGTCACGCATGGCGGGGATTTTAAAAATCTGGGCGACATCATAGACGGGGATAGTTTTAAAGGAACGGTCATAATGCCTTATCGAATTGATGCGAGTTTTTATAATCGTGAGTATTATATCGGCAGTTCAAGCGGGTATAAATTTGCAGAAGGCGAGTCTTGGATCGGCAAGCAGCTTCGTAATATTGTCAACTGGTATAGAGCATTATTAATTCGTATTTTTTTAAACCCGAAAAACTGTCTTGATGTCGGCTGTGGTACAGGACAGCTTGTAAGCATCTTGCGACAGTCGGGTATCGATGCCTATGGTGTCGAGATTTCGGAGCAGGCAATTGAGCTTGCCGACAAAAGCATCCAGCCATATCTGAAAAAGGGTGACATCACAAAGTTGCCTTACAAAAAAGATCAGTTTGATTTGGTCCTGACATTTGATGTTTTCGAACATGTTGAAAGATCGAGTATCAAAACCGCGATCGACGAAACTATACGAGTGTCACAAAAATATATTTTGCATAAAATATACACCCGAGAAAATACCTGGATAAATTGGCTACATGGAAAAGATCGCTCGCATATTTCGGTGTTTTCCAGGAGATTCTGGCAAAATCTTTTTACCGAAAACAAGCACGCTGCGCTCCAGAGAAACTCGATCTTTAGATTACCTCCGTTTATAGAGTCGATTTTTCTTCTCAAGAAAAAGTGATATTGTTTAATGCGTCATCCTGAATTTATTTCAGCATCTAAAAGTCATTCCCGCAAAAGCGGGAATCTAGCAGCGACTATCTGGATCCCCGATCCCGACTTCGCCAAGGCTTCGCCGGGCGAGGCTAGTCAGAGATGACAAAGATCCTGAAACTAGTTCAGGATGACGTTATATTGAGATATAATACTTTATGTTATTATCAAAAATCCATCTACACAACTTCAGAAATTTTAAAGATAGTAAATTTGATTTCGGCTCAAGTCTGACTCTCATAGTCGGTGACAATGCCCGCGGCAAAACCAGTTTACTTGAAGGAATGTATACAGGCATTCATGGACGGGGTTTTCGAGAATCGCGTGAGTTTGAACTAATCACATGGCATGAGGCGCAGGCACTTGTCGAGGTATGGATCGGCGATAGGGAAGTCGAAACCATTTTTCAGGTAAATTTGCAAAAAATCGAAGCAGATAGAGTAGAAAAAACCTTTTATGTCAGTAAATCAAAAAAAAGCTATTTTCAATATAAAAGACTGCAGACCAAAGCCGTACTTTTTTCACCCGAACAGATAAGTCTCATCACCGGCTCACCCGGCAGGCGCCGTAGATATTTTGATGAAGTATTAACAACTATTGATAAAAATTACGGAAAGCATCTAAGAAACTATGAAAATGCTTTAAGACAACGAAATAAAATTCTTGAAAATTATATTGATGAAAGTGAGCTTGAGTCGGAGCTTGAGTTTTGGGATCAATCGATCGTCTCCGATGCCGTTTACATTACTGCCAAGCGAGCTTCATATATTGAATACCTAAACAAACATCCACAGGTTGATGGCAAAAAGTTTTCGTTAGATTATAAAAAAGATGAGTGCACCAAAGACAGATTGGAAGAGGTATTCTCACTCGAAAAACGACTACGCCGGACCACGATCGGTCCGCAAAAAGATGATGTGGTCATTTATTTACATGACGGAAATGATAAAAAAGATATCCATTTGTACGGCTCCCGCAGTGAGCAACGCCTGGCCGTTTTTTGGTTGAAACTCAATGAAATTCGGATTATCGAAGAAAATTACGAGGTGAGTCCTGTGTTACTTCTTGACGATGTTTTTTCAGAACTTGATGTTTCAAATAAAAAACTCGTGATGCGGGTAATTGAGGAGTACCAGACAGTGATTACCTCAACTGACGATCATCTTGAAGAACTTGCAAGAATGCCGGAGAAGGTGATAAGGCTTTGATACAATTGCATTGACAGATTTAATAAAGTAGGTATACTTTAGGTATTATTTAAGTTCTATTTAGTCTTATGAGTCTATCCCAAGTTCAATTAAAAGTCAGTCTTTCCGAACAACTTAACGATTTGCTTAAGTCAAAAGCACAACGCCTAGGAGTGCCGGTTACTCAATTGGTGAAGTTTATTATCATCAAAGAAGTAGAAAGAGAAGAATATCCTGTGTTTGCAGCTTCGGAAAGAGTCGAAAAAAAAGCTGAAAATGCATTAAAGGAAATAGATCGGTCCGTCCTTGTTGATGATCTAGATGAATATTTTAATAAGCTTTAAGAATGGAAATCAGACTTTCAAGAGAAATTGACCAATATTTAAAGAAGATCAAAAAGAAAGACAAAAAACTTTTTAAAAGAATAGTGAAGCAGTTTGCTCTTTTCAAAATCGATCCCAAACACCGTTCTCTGAGAGTACATAAATTATCAGGAAGATTAAAAAATTACTGGAGTATATCGATATCAAAAGATATTCGTATAATATATCTTCTTCGAAGAGAAGATGAAGCCTATTTTTTTGACATTGGCACACATGATGAAGTTTATAGGAAATAATTAATTCTTTAGATTTTTAATTTAGTTAGTAACTTAGCAACTAAGGTCGCCTAAAAATGCGAGCATGCCGATTTAGGCCTGGAGGGTTGGCAGAATGGTAATGCACCGGTTTCGAAAACCGGCGCCCGTAAGGGCTTACAGGTTCGAGCCCTGTACCCTCCGCTTTCACCCGACGTAGCCTTGTCACCGACGCGGGCTATGGCGACGGCGCGGCGAAGTCGGGCATCGGGTTTCAGCGGACGAAGTCCGCCTTAGTACCGCCCTATGTATAAATATCATCCACCCAAACCAATAGTTATCAAACTTATAGACGAGTTGGGTTTGAGTCTACGCGAGAAATAGGTATGGATATCTCCCTAGAAGATCTTAAACAATTTTGCTTTTTTAATACGTTGGTTACTGACGTCAACATAATCTACCTTTTTCTTCTTAAATAAATAAACTTCTTCGTTTTTCTCAATTCCGATAAATTTTCTGCCTTCCAAAACAGCCGAAACGAGAAAACTCCCACTGCCACAAGCGTTATCAAGAACGATATCTCCCTCACTAGTAAATGTTCTAATTAAATACCTTCCAAGTCCAACTGGTTTTTGAGTTGGATGAACAACTGGGCCTTCACTTTCTGCCGTTTTAAAATATATTACGTCGGTTGGATAACGTTCTCCGTTACTTTTTACTTCAACTGTTTTAAAGTCCCCGTAGCTTCCTGTCAATTGATCTTTTCTAAATCCTTTATTATAAGGTTCTCCTTTTGACATTTGAGGATTGTAGATTGGTTGTTTTTTATAAAATATACAAATA
This sequence comes from Candidatus Roizmanbacteria bacterium RIFCSPHIGHO2_12_FULL_38_13, assembly GCA_001789555.1. Lineage (GTDB taxonomy): Bacteria > Patescibacteriota > Microgenomatia > UBA1406 > GWC2-37-13 > CAYNLS01. The sequence goes on along the minus strand of MFZZ01000040.1, from coordinate 13,055 downwards.
TCTTCATGTTTCCTTAAAGGTTGTTTTTTAGCGTTTAAAAAGTTTGTTGGTTTTGATTTAACCCATGCAATTTTATACTTAAACATTTTTGGATTTGAAAGCATTAGTTGAGCTGTAAATAATCCTTGTGAAGTTAGGGCAATCATTCCTTTATCTTTGATTATTCTTGTGTAATGCTCCCAAAGTTGATCAAGCGGGATCAGACTGTCCCAGTTATTTTGTGTTGTGCCGTATGGAAGATCACAAAGAATCATATCTATTGATTTGGGAGGAACTTCCTTTAAAACGTCAAGACAATCTCCTTTAATAACTTTATTAACAAAGTTATTTATATTTTTTATCTTCGGTTTAGATCCTATTTCGGTTTCCTTACTTTTTATTTTTATTGACAGATTTTTTCTCAAATACCATAGACAATACGTGTTGATAGGCAAACCTTCTTGTTTGGCTCTATTTTCTAAGTCTATAAATGAAGCTGCTCGTAATAGTCGTCTTACTTCTGAACTTTCCAGAGATGAGATAGCTTTATATAAGTCTTTATTTCTTTCACTAAAGGCAAGAATAAATCTTTTTGCTTTCGGATTAACTATTTTATAATCGGGAAAATATATTGCTTTGAAGATTTGATTACTTGGCATTTATATCATAATATGATACCTTAACAAAAAAATCCAGTTGTATTTTGAATTTTCTTGTAAAATTTTCACGGCAACAATAAAACACTAGAAAACATGATCAGTAAGACAAGTACTGCCCAGGGAGACAGGGCAGAGAAGATAGTTAGTCGGTCGCGCTTGTTGGCGTACGCGATCCAGGCAAGTATCGTCCCGATAAGAAATATTATCGGCAGAACCCAACCTCCGACAGAGATCAGCAGTGAATTGTCCTGCATCACAAACATGATCTGCAAGGCAATGATAGAATAGGCAGATATGACAGTTATCGCCGTATGAATAAGAAGAAAAATGAGAAGATTGTCTTTTTTATAGTCTCTCATAACTTGATTGTAACACTCTTCCCACCTCATCAATCATCGCAAGCTCATCTGCGGTAAAAACACCATTTTCACGAATTATTTCCATAGCATCACGCACCATTTTTTCTTTAGTTGATAATTTTTCATCAAAAATTTCTGTAACCTTATCTGCACCATTTACTGCATGAGTTTTTACAATTTCCATTTCTTGTTCATTAAGTTTTCTCGGTTGTGCTGTTAGGGTCAGTACTTGAGGATCAAGCTTTCCCACGTCATGAGACAGCCCTGATACATTAAGCACTTTTACCCACTCGTCCCCAAATCTCACCTTCATTTCCGGAATTTCTTTTTTTTGCGCAAAACCTTCTAAAAGACTAGAAACTCTTGCCGAATGGAGTAGGGTATTCCGGGCTTCTTCTTTCAAAGTAAGATCTGTTTCTCCGTCGATGAAAGTGTTATATTGATCTTTAATTACAGAATTAAATTTATCTGTAATCTGTGTGACGGACAGTTCAGGTGTAAAGGATTCGGGTGTAGGATCCATGGGTAAAGTATAACTGAAAGAGGAGGATAGAGAAATGACTATATTAATTAGGTAGGGTATAATTTACATGAAAATGAAAGAACTTAAACTTCGCAAGAGTCGGGGAGAAGTAATTATAAAAAAACTGAAACAGCTCTTCCCTACTACCCGATCGGCTTTGAATTATGCAAACCCCTGGGAGTTCCTCGTTGCCGTGATTTTATCTGCCCAATGTACGGATAAACGAGTTAATATCGTTACGGAGAAGTTATTTAAAAAATACAAAAAAGTTGCCGATTATGCCAAGGCAAAACAGGCAGAGTTTGAACAAGATGTTCGCTCGACAGGATTTTATAAAAACAAAACCAAAAATATCATTACCACAGCGAAGATTATTCACGAAAAATACCATGACAAACTTCCACAAACTATGGCAGAGATGTTGACATTACCTGGTGTTGCCAGAAAAACTGCCAATGTGGTCTTGAGCAACGCATTTGGAATAATTGAAGGAATTGCAGTCGATACCCACGTGCGTCGACTGGCAAATCTTTACGGGTTAACTTCGGAGCAAGATCCCGATAAAATAGAAAAAGACCTGATGGCGATTATGCCAAAAAAAGAATGGCCAGAATTCACCTTGCGAATGATTGATTATGGTCGGGCATACTGCCCAGCCAAAAAACATGATCACGAAAACTGTCCGGTAAGGTTGGCACTTAAATAAGTAGCACAAATTTTATTTATATTTTTCCTGCTTAAGATAAGCCCTATTGTTGCGGATTACCAGATATTGACCAAGTCCATGTTTGATGACACCCGTATTTATGAAACGATTTTTGTGATCGACTTCGGCACAATGTGTGTGACCACAAACATAGTACTCATTTTCTTTTAATTCATTAGCCAGAAGTTTTTTTATTTTTTTGTTATAAGGTTTTAGTAATTTTTGATACTTTGTGCCAAAGCCCTTGATCATGTATTTTTCTACTTTATCCATGTACTTTGTATATCTTATTTTTTTACTTTCATCATCGCTGTCCAATGGCAACAGTCTGTGACCGTGCTCAAACACAAATGTATGGCCATTAACTTTAGCCTCATATCTATCAGTTTGTTTGACAGAAAAGCTATCAAATGACCCATTTCCAAGCTTTTCAGTATCATGATTTCCAAAAATATAGATGGAGTTTTTTTGTTTTAACGATGGAAACAGCGTTCGCCAAGGTGAGGTAATAAATTTGTTATAAGAAATCAAAAATCCTTCCCAAAAGTCACCATTTATTATTATCTGGTCATATTTATTGATAAGCGCCGAAAGAAAACGGAATTTTTTTTCTTCAAACGGGAGCGAAAGGTGTGTATCTGAAATTACGAGGATGTTCATAGTCTTCAATTTTGATTATATCATTTAGAATAATCACTTATTTTGTAGTGAGGCTACTATGTTTTGTGGAACAGGTTCGTAATGAGAAGGTTCCATATAAAAGACACCACGACCTTCGGTCAGAGATCTCAAGACTGTCGCATAACCTGAAAGTTCGGCAAGTGGAGCATAGGTTTTAATTACAGTAACTTTGTTTCTTTTTTCGGTACCCAATATTTTTCCGCGTCTACTTGAGATGTCACCAATTGCGGCACCCATGAACTCATCAGGCACCGTGATCTCGAGTCGCATGATGGGTTCCAGTAACTGCATGGCTGCCCTTTTAACGCCGTCTTGGAGTGCCATAGAACCGGCTATCTGAAATGCAATATCTGAAGAGTCTATATCATGGTAGGTGCCGTCATATAGAGTAACCTGCATATCAGTCATTGGGAAACCAAGTAGTACACCCTTTTCCATAGCTTGGATGACTCCCTTTTCAACCGACGGTATAAACTCCGATGGTATTGTACCTCCTCTAATGGCGTTAACAAACTTAAATCCTTCACCACGACCTAAAGGTTCAAGTTTCAGCAAACAGTGTCCATACTGACCGTGGCCACCTGTTTGTTTGATGTATTTTCCTTCGGCATCTGCCGCCCGCGTAATAGTTTCTTTGTAAGCAACTTGAGGTTTGCCGACATTGGCGTTCATGCCCATTTCACGCCTCATCCGATCTACCAAAATTTCAAGATGAAGCTCGCCCATGCCGGACATGATGGTCTGATTGGTTTCGTGGTTTACCTTGACCTTAAAGGTCGGATCTTCGTCGGCCAATCTTTGAAGAGCGTATGACAGCTTTTCCTGATCGGCTTTTGTTTTTGGTTCAATTGCAAGAGATATTACCGGTTCCGGGAATGAGATCTGCTCAAGTAGAATTGGATGTTGTTCATCTGCCAGAGTGTCTCCGGTCTTTGTTTCCTTTGGGCCAACGAGCGCGATGATCTCACCGGCGTATGCCTGGTCAATTTCTTCACGCTGATTGGCATGCATAAGCAAAATACGGCTAACTCGTTCTTTACGTTTGTTGTTGACGTTATAAACATACGAACCAGATTTTAAAGATCCCGAATAAATTCTTGTGTAAGTAATTTTTCCAACATGCGGATCAAGTTGTATTTTAAATGCCAGACCTGCAAATTTTTCTTCCTGCACCAGTTTACGAACTATTTTTTCTTGAGTTTCAGTGTCCACACCTTGAACCACTTTCAAATCAACAGGTGATGGCAGGTAATCGACTATCGCATCAAGCACAGGTTGCACGGCTTTGTTTCGAAGTGAAGTACCTGCATAAACCGGAATAAGTTTGTATCCAATAACCGCTTTTCTTAGGGCTTTTTTGAGCTCGTCAGCTGCCGGTTCCTCGCCATTTAGATATTTTTCAAGCAATGCATCATCGGTTTCGGCAATTTTTTCGATCATTTTAGCTCGGTATTCAAGAACAGTTTTTTTTATATCAGCAGGTATCTCATCTGAAGTTTCGTACTTAACACCGCTTTCATCAGCTCCCCAGATCATAGTTTTTAAATTCATAAGATCAACAATCCCTTTAAAATCATCTTCTTTTCCAACCGGAAAAACCATAACTATAGGATTAGCTCCTAGTCTGTCCTCAATTTCCTTAACGGTGCCTTCGAAGTTGGCACCCAGTTTGTCCATTTTATTTATAAAACACAGACGCGGCACTTTGTATTTGTCGGCTTGTCTCCACACAGTTTCTGACTGACTTTGTACACCTTCTTCGGCGTCAAAGATCACCACTCCGCCGTCAAGCACACGAAGCGAACGTTCGACTTCGGCTGTAAAATCTACATGTCCTGGAGTGTCGATGATGTTAATACGGACATCTTTCCAAAATGTGGTGGTGGCAGCAGAAACGATAGTAATTCCACGTTCTTTTTCCTGTGCCATCCAGTCCATCTGTGTCGTACCTTCATCAATGTCGCCCAGTTTATAGCTTCGACCTGTATAAAACAAAATACGTTCTGTAGTTGTAGTTTTTCCCGAATCAATATGAGCGATAATACCGACATTACGGATTTTATCAAGTGGAACATTGCGATCTTTGGTTGAAATGATATTTTTAGGAGCCATAGGAAATAAGAATTACCACTTTAAGTGGGCGAAGGCTTTGTTTTGTTCAGCAAGCTTTTCGGTTTGCTGTTTTTTGGCTACCGCATTCCCCTGATTTTTGGAGGCTTCGATAACTTCGGCGGTGAGTTTGTCTGAAAACGAATGAAACTCTTTGTTTGATTTTCCTTGTGCGGCGTTAATGATCCAGTTTAAGGCAAGGTATAAACGACGGGACTTTTGAATTTCGGTAGGAATCAGATACGAGGCTCCTCCCAAACGTCTTGGCCGCACTTCACGATCGGGCATGACATTTGATATTGCTTTGTTTAATGTCAAAAGAGCATCATTTTCATTTTTTTTCAGTTTTATGAGCATTGTATAGACAATGTCACGAGCAACACTTTTTTTCCCGTCTTCCATGATATAGCTTATGAGTTTTTCAACCTCAAAGCTTTCATAAACAGGATCCGACATTGCTTTTCTTTTTTTATATTGATGTCTGGGCATTTTTGTTTGTTAAATTATTTTTTGGGTGCTTTTGTTCCATACTTCGATCGAGATGTAGTGCGATTGTCCACACCGGTCGTATCAAACTTATTTCGTACGATGTGATATTTAACACCCGGCAGGTCTTTCACCCGTCCTCCGCGAACTAAAACTATAGAATGTTCAGCCAAATTATGACCGATGCCTTGTATATAAGCAGTAACTTCCATTCGATTTGAAAGTCTGACACGAGCCACCTTTCGAAGAGCCGAGTTTGGTTTTTTTGGCGTCATCGTACGCACAATAGTGCAAACTCCTCTTTTCATCGGGTTTTGGGTCGCAACATAACGTCTTTTTACAGCATTAAAGCTGGTTTTGAGCGCTGTCGCTGACGACTTGCGGAGTCTCTTCGACCTTGCTTTTCTCACCAGCTGATTTATTGTGGGCATAACTTGATTGAAATTGAGTATAATATTTATTAATCAGGTCTTCCGTGACAGGAATTAATCTTCCAATTATAACATTCTCTTTAAGGCCCAGCAAGTAATCCAGCTGGCCCTTGATCGCGGCTTTACTCAATACATTTGTCGTTTGTTCAAAAGAAGCCGCCGATAACCATGAATCAGTATAAATGGCGGCTCGGGTAATACCAAAAATCGTGACCTTACCGACCGAAGGTTTACCTCCGATAGATAAAGCTCTTTTATTTTCCTCTTCAAATCTAACTCGTGACACAACCTCATTTTTAGTAAACGTGGTGTCTCCTTCGTCTTCAATAATGACTTTATCACTCATTTTGCGAATAATGACTTCAAAATGCTTGTCGTGGATACCTATTCCCTGTGACTCATAAACCGCCTGTATTTCATTTAAAAGGTACTGTTGTGCCTGATGCAGTCCTTTGATTCCAAGAACATCATGAATGTTTAGATAACCTTCAGATATTTGAGTGCCTTCCGGAACCAGGTCTCCATCTTTGACGCGCAGTTTTTGAGTATTTGGTACAGTAAATTCTTGAGGATCATCTTCCTTATTTGTTGGATGAATTTTGATAACAAACATATCTCTTTCTGTGTCTTCGGTGATGGTTACTTTGCCAGGTACTTCGGTGATCGGAGAGACAACTTTGGGATTTCTGGTTTCAAAAAGCTCCTCGACGCGAGGCAATCCCTGTGTCACATCAGAAATCACGATGCCGCCAAAGTGTCGAACGCGCATCGTCAGTTGAGTACCTGGCTCACCAATAGACTGTGCAGCAATAACTCCTGCCGGTACTCCGATTTCAACTGGTTTTTGTGTTGAAAGATCAATCCCGTAACAAAATTTGCAGATACCGGTTTTTGACTTACAAAAAAGTGGTGAACGAACTTCCAAATGAGAAATGCCATCTTTCTGAATTTGAGCAACCTTTGCTTCATCAATGAGTTCGTTTTTTTCAACAATAACCTTTCCTTTTTTATTTTTTATTGGCTCAAGCGCGTAACGTCCAAGTATGCGTTGAGGCATTTTGTCACCACGTTGTCCTGATGAGGTAACAGTTAGTCCCTTGCTTCCCTGACAGTCCTTTTCTCTGACGATCATGTCATGGGCAACATCATGAAGTCTTCGCGTAAGATAACCGGCATCGGCGGTCTTTAGTGCCGAATCGGTGAGACCTTTTCTTGCTCCACGTGCTGATATGACGTACTCAAAAATATTCAACCCTTCACGATAATTGGATTTCGTTGGCACCTCGATGATCTTGCCCATCGGGTCAACCACGAGTCCCTTGATCGCAGACAGTTGTTTTAGTTGTTCACGAGAGGCTCGTGCTCCTCCTGATTCGATGATGATCTTGACGGGATTTTCATCGCCGATATCGTCCCAAGTTAGGTCGGCAAGATTTTCTGTGGTATCGATCCAGAGTTTATTGGTCAATCTTTTTTTCTCTTCCAATGTCAGTAATCCTTGATTAAAGTTTTCCTGACTTTTATTTACTTTACCTTCAGTTTCGCTCACGATTTTATCCTTGTCGTCGATGATGTTACAGTCAAAAATAGAGACTGAAAGTCCGCCAGAGATGGTAGCTCCCCAGAAGCCAATATCCTTGATTTTATCAATAAGCTCACCAACTTCTTCTTGAGACAAGATCTTCATCGCAGCAACAATGAGGTTTTTTACGTCACCTGCCTTGACGTCTTCATTTATAAATCTCAACTGTTCGGGTAGTTTTTCATTAAATAGAATTCGCCCAACCGATGTAATTATGATTTTTCCATCAATACGGACACGTATCGGCTGGCGTAGAGTGAAACGATTTAGATGATAGTTTACGATCGCTTCATCCTGATTAGCATATGTTTTTAAATCCTTTTCTTCGTATTTGACATTTTTATCAATAGTGGTGATGTAATAAACTCCAAGTGCCATTTCCTTATTTGGTAATACGATAGGTGAGCCGTCTGCAGGTTTTAATAAATTGCGATATGGAAGCATTCTGGATTTGACTTCGTCGATCGATTCCTTTGACAAAGGTACAAAGACACCCATGGCGTCTCCGTCGAAATCGGCATTGTATCCGGCACAAACCGTTGGATGCAGTCTGATTGCACTAAAGTCAGTAAGGACAGGATAAAAACCCAATATCGATAGTTTGTGAAGTGTCGGTGCGCGGTTTAATAAAACCGGATGATCTTTTGTTATTTCCTCCAGAATGTCATAAATTATCGGCTCTCTTGATTCAAGGAAATTTTTGGCACTTTTAATATTCGGAGCATGACCGCGGATGATGATTTCGTGTAAAAGATGTGGCTTAAAAAGCTCGAGCGCCATTTCTTTCGGAATTCCGCATTGGTCGATTTTCAGATCAGATCCAACAATGATTGTTGAACGACCAGAATAGTCGACACGCTTGCCAAGTAAATTCTGACGAAATCGACCTTGTTTACCGCGCAAGATGTCTGATAGTGATTTTAATTTTTTGGTTGATCGTCGAGTCTGGGTTCGGCCACGTGATTTTTGCAGATCCAAGAGCGAATCAACTGCTTCTTGAAGCATGCGCTTTTCGTTACGAAGTATTATTTCCGGTGCTCCAAGATCAATAAGCTGTGATAAACGGATGTTGCGATTGATGACACGACGATATAGGTCATTCAAATCAGAAGTCGCAAATTTTCCGCCAGGCAGCTGAACAACAGGTCGAAGATCAGGTGGAATCACCGGTAAAACACTGATCAACATCCACTCGGGAAGGATCTTACTCTTCATAAACGATTCGATGATCCGGATTTTTTTGAGTAATTTACTACGTTTGTCACCACGAGATTTACTTAATTTGCTTAGAGTTTGTGACAAAACCTTGGTCAAATCCTGACTTGTAAGAATATTGTGAATGACTTCGGCTCCCATACCAACTTTTAGGAAACCCTCAAGCTCGTTATCTTTCAAGAAAAGATAGTCTTCCTCTTCGAGAGTTTCGTATACTTTAAGATTTTTAATTACTTTTATAAGTCGATCATAGATAGCAATATGTTGTGCTTTTCGTTCGACAAAACGATCAGACAGTCTTTTTAACTGTTCACGTTCCTTTAGGTCTATCTCTTGCGTTGCCAGTTCACGTTGTTCAGGAGCGGTAATTTTCTTTTCAGTATCGCTTCGTTGTTTATTATTATCATCGGTTATTTTTTTCTTTTCACTTTCATACCATTCTTCCTGTTCATCGATCTCTTTTTTTCTCAAGATATCAAGTGAATCGGTTGTCTTTTTTTGTCCTTCTTTTTCAATGCCGGTGACCAGGTAAAGTGCATAATATATAATGCGTTCAAGTGTCTGTGTTGGAATATCAAGCATGATGCTCAATGGAGATGAAGCGCCTTTAAAATACCAGATATGAGCGACAGGTGTTGCCAGTTTTATATGACCCATCCTCTCGCGTCTGACTACAGATGTGGTGACCTCGACTCCACAACGATCACAGACTATGCCTTTATAGCGAATTCTTTTATATTTGCCACAGTAACATTCGTAGTCTTTGGTTGGACCAAAGATACGTTCGTCAAAAAGCCCATCCTTTTCTGGACGGAAAGTACGATAGTTTATAGTCTCGGGTTTGGTGACCTCGCCATGAGACCATTTCATGATATCTTCAGGCGAAGCAAGTCTGATTTTAAGACAGGAAAAATCTATGATCTGCAGATCATCCATAGTGATTAGCTTATATAGTCAATTGATAATCCGAGTGCGTTAAGTTCTTTGACAAGCACGTTAAATGATTCCGGGACATTTGATTGGGGAATATTAAGTCCCTTGATGATCGATTCAAATGTTTTTTGTCGGCCGCGAACATCATCGCTTTTGATCGTCAACATTTCTTGGAGAGTATGGGGTACTCGGTGTGCCTCAAGTGCCCAGACCTCCATCTCGCCAAATCTTTGACCGCCCATCTGTGATTTACCACCAAGTGGCTGTTGTGTCACAAGTGAGTATGGTCCAACCGATCGGGCGTGGAACTTATCCTCGACCATGTGAATAAGCTTCATTATGTAGCCTATGCCAACGAGTACCGGTCTTTCAAAAGCTTTTCCGGACTGTCCATCATACAAAGTTACTTTTCCGTCGGTCGGTAAACCCAATTTTCTCATTTCACTGAATATATAGTCTTCTTTTATTTTTTCAAAAACGGGAACGGAAATCTGATAGTTGTTTTTCATAGCGATCCAACCCAAAATGGTTTCAAAAAGCTGACCCAAATTCATACGAGCCAAAATCGAGAGTGGTGAGATGATGATGTCAACCGGTGTTCCGTCAGATAAATATGGCATGTCGTATTCCGGCAGGATTTTGGCGATCACTCCTTTGTTACCATGTCTTCCTGCGAGTTTGTCGCCAACAGTGATTTTGCGCAACTGTGCAGTTTGTACCAAAATTCGGCGAATAATACTGGGTTCAAGCTCATTTGGATCGCGTTTGGCGTCGATAACATCGACATTTATCACGGTACCACGATCGCCATAAGGCATACGAAGTGAAGTGTCTTTAACGTCTTTTGCTTTTTCACCAAATATTGCCCGTAACAATCTCTCTTCCGCCGTAAGCTCACGCTCTCCTTTTGGTGCCACTTTTCCGACCAAAATATCGCCACCTTTTACCTGGGTCCCCATGAGTACCGATCCGTCTTTATCAAGATTTTGTAATACTTCTTCTCGCACATTTGGGAGGTCACGCGTAAGTTCTTCGGAGCCCAGTTTGGTGTCAACTACATCTGCGACATATTCCTCACTTGATATAGAGGTAAATATATCGTCTTTCAACAATCTTTCCGAGATCACAAATCCATCTTCGTATCCAAGACCTTTTAATGATGTATAGGCTATGACCAGATTTTGACCAAGTGCTAGTTTGCCATTTTCACTGGTTGGACCATCGATAATGAGGTCATTTTTCCTTAATTCTTGTTTCGGGACTACTCTGGGTTTTTGATCAAAAGCAACATCTCGATTGGTGCGAACATACCTCTCCATCAAATATTCATATTTCTTTCCAGACTCTCCCTTGAAAACTACCTTTCGACCGTCGACATATTCAACGGTTCCGTTTTCAGGAGCCATGACTGTACGACCAAGTTCAGAGGAGACTACGGACTCCATACCCGTTCCAACCAGTGGAGCCCGCGGTTTTATAAGCGGCACTGCCTGACATTGCATGTGACTTCCCATGAGGGCACGGCTGGCATCGTCATTTTGCAGGAAAGGTATGAGCGAGGCCGAAATACCAATCGCTTGTCTTGGTGAAATGTCGATGTAATCGATTTTTTCGCTTGGTACTTCGATCATTTCTCCTTTATATCTAGCAACAACGTGCGAATCAATGATATTTCCATGCTCATCGACATTGGCATTTGCTGAAGTAATATAATATTGTTCCTCATCATCTGCTTGCAAATAATCTATAGTATTTGAGACCTTGATCACAGTATTATTTCCTTTTTTTTGCTTGATAACCTTTTTGTAAGGTGTTTCCAAAAAACCAAACTCGTTCACTCGGGCATAAAGTGCCATATAAGTAACAACGCCTATGTTTGGACCTTCGGGAGATCTGATCGGATCGATACGTCCATACTGTGACGAGGAGATGTCGCGAATTGAGAAGGAAGCTCGTTGTTTTTCTATTCCGCCAGGTCCGCCTACTGTGATACGGCGCATGTTGTCAAGTTCGGCTAATGGATTTGTCTGATCGACTATAGTCGAAAGCTGGCTAGTTTTATAAAATATATTGATTGTCGCAATAAGCGGTTTATTGTTTAAAACCTGTGAAGGCGAAGGATTGACATCGCTTGTGATAAGACTCATGCGCTCCTTGACCTCTTTTTCAACTCTTATCATACCGGCTCGGATACCATACATCCCAACCAGTTCACCGACCGTGCGTAGTCTTCGATTCCCCAGATGGTCGATGTCATCAAATTCACCACGACCTTCGGTTAGATTTATCAGATACTTTAGTCCTTCTATGATATCTTGTTTTTGAAGCAAAAAGTTGCTTTGCGTATTTTCTATGTTGAGGTTGAGTTTTTTATTGATTTTATACCGTCCTACCTTGCTTAAAGAATATCTCTTCGGATCAAAAAACAGCGAATTCAATGTTTTGTATGCATTTTCGAGAATAAGAGGTTCACCAGGTTTGACCTTGCGATAAAACTCAAGCACTGCTTCGTCTTTTGAAGTGGTACGATCTTTTTTAACAGTTGGGGTTATATATTTTTCAACCAAGCTTGGCTCAAGGTCATTGAAAGCAGTTATGATTTCTGTATTGTTCATTTCCTCAAACAGCTTGAGAAATACCGTTGTCAGCATCTTGCGGCGTTTATTTATTTTTAGCTCTATAAGTCCGTATTTATTTATGCCGATGTCGATCCACGAACCGATGTAAGGACGAATTTCCGCATTATAAAGAGTAAGACCTGTGGTCTTGTCGATTTCTGCTGTGAAGTACATACCCGGCGACCTGACGATTTGACTGATTATCGAACGCTCGATACCATTGACTACGAATGTTCCACGATTGGTCATGATGGGGAGATTGAAAAAGTAAACGTCCTGCGATTTACTTCTACCAGTTTTTTTGTTTTCAATCGTAAGTTTTAAATAAACAGGCTGATCATATGTAAGTTTTTTTTGGACACAAAGCTCGAGAGGATAACGTGGTTCACCAAAAAATATATCTTCAAAATGAAGTGTTAATTTTTTTCCGGTGTAGTCCTCAATTGGAAAAAACTCGCTGATGATTGCTTTTAATTCTTGGTTTAAGAAGTGATGCCATGACTTTTTTTGTATCTCTATCAGATCAAAATTTTTTATGTGTTCTTCTTCGGTTCCTAGTAGAATATTGTTAGCTTTTTTCTTCGGTGTCATTGGCTAAAAAAAGAAGTATATAAATAAAAAAACCTCCCTGATTTTCGGGCAATTTAGTAACTATACTACAACATTTATAAATTGTCAATAAGTAGTTTAGGCATATTACACCCATATGATAATGTCATAGTTAACCACGTGAAAATGTCATACCCCTAAGGTTGGGAAAAGGTAGGATAAGTT
>MFZZ01000039.1 GCA_001789555.1 Candidatus Roizmanbacteria bacterium RIFCSPHIGHO2_12_FULL_38_13 | reverse complement strand
CGCGACCTTCAGTGGTAACATTGAAGATAAATTTGGCTAATAACGGTGAAGCCTTCCTTTGAAGTTTCAAAGATGGTAATACCGTGGGAAGTCGAGGTATGGTTGAAAAAACAAAAGCATACATTGCCGGTTTTCTTGATGGAGACGGTTCTATTTTCCTCCAATTGGTTCGACGTAAAGACTATCAACTTGGATACCAAATAAGAGCAAGTATTGTTTTTTTCCAGAAGAAGAAAAATGATAAAATTCTTCGTTGGTTAAAACATAAACTTCGCTATGGATATCTGAGAAATAGAAAAGATGGTCTTTCCGAATATACAATTGTTGGTTTTAGGGTAGTAAAAGGAATTCTTAATGAATTAGAACCTTACCTTCTTGTTAAAAAATATCAGGCAAAACTTGCAATTAGAATCATTGATCGTATTGAAAAGACACCTATTGTAACTACTGGATTTATGTTACGAATAGCTAAAGAAGTAGATAAGTTTGGTATGTTAAATAATTCAAAGAAACGAATTAATGATTCTAAACAATTGAAGAAATTTTTTCAATCAATTACCTTTGACCCCGTATCGACTGAATTCCTTTCTATAAAAAAGGAATGAGATAGTCGGCCTCATTAAATGAGAGGCTATCATATGCCAACTCCATATAAAATAAACTTATAATAAGTTTATTATGGAAGAAGATATAGTCAGTACCATTCGAAAGAATGGAGCGTAAAGTAATAAAAACTTTGCTAGGATATTATATCCTATAATACGGAGACAGTTCGGACTCTATCCAGTGCAAGCGCTTTGATTCTTGAGGGGATAATCCTTCAGTACGAGAGGACCAAGGATTAGGAATCCCTGGTGTACCGGTTGTCCTAAAAGGGCATCGCCGGGTAGCTATATTCCTATGTGATAAACACTGAAAGCATCTCAAGTGTGAAGCACACCCCAAGATTAGGAATCTTTAAGTCCGCCGGTAGATTACCGGTTTGATAGGCTCTATGTGTAAGTTCTGTAAGGGATTTAGCAGAGGAGTACTAACGGACGTCTCCCATCTCTCTGATTTGCCAAAGGCGAGTTTGACTCGGTCAAAAAAATATCCCGCCTGAAACGGCGGGTATTTTTGTGGTAAAATTTTATAAACATGTCAAAAGGTAACATTTATATAAGGCTGGTTTTACTGGTTGTGGTTACATTTATTTTTATAACCTTTTTTTACTTTTTCTTCAAAAACTCAAGAGCGAGCTCACCACTAAACGACGAGGAATACATGGAGCAGCTTAGTGTACTAAGCAATAAGTACAACGTAGTTTCTCCTGTCATAGCAAGTCCAACTCCGTCAGTCGACGTTAAAAGCAAGAAAAAGGGAATAGATTTTCTACAAATTTTTGCAGAGTTTGTAGTCGGAATTTTTGATAAAGTCTTCTAAAGATTTAGCATCCTTTTGTCGGATCATAATCTTCACCATATTCTCCAACAGCATTACCGCCATCATTTCCAGACATAATGTTGTCACACATCTTTCCTTGAGGAGCAGTCATGATTTTAATTCCACCTTTTTTGTTATTGACAATAATATTTTCATAAACTTCGTTCATGATGTTCTCATCTACAGTATCGCCGCCAAGCCGTATTCCCGCTCCTGAATTGCCATAAATATTGTTATACCTGAAAATGTTATACCCGCCGCGGCTATCCAAACCACCTGATTCGGGGTCCTTCTGACCTGTGCACTCATTATTTTCTACAATATTATACTTTGAATTTTCTTTGATGTCTACGCACTCGTTGCCTTGAGTATCAAAAAAATTGTGATGAATCCAGTTTCCGTTTGACTCGTCATTGTCATTGGTTGGATTTTTACCGTCATCACGTTGTTCTGGTGCGGTACCTATATACACTCCCTCTCCATTTTTGCCGCCATCGTCAAACTTATAATCGTGTCTTCCGCAGCTGGTAATAGTGTTGTATGCTATCTCATTGTTTTGAGCATAGTAACGTAGTCTCACACATTCTCCTCCTGCGTTTTTAATAGTCATATTAAGGATTTTTAGTCCGTTCACACCATCGTGCTGACCCTTTCCCTGTGCATAAATAAGTTTGTCACGATATCCATCCTGTAAATTATCATCACCATGAAGTCCATCAATGGTAAATCCGTCAAGAATAATATTATCATGGTTGATTTCAATTACACGTCCATTACTTTCACCCTTCACCAAAGCATCTCTTGGGCCAGTGATTGTAATTGGAGAAACTAATGTCCCATCCCTTTTGGTTACAAAATCTTGTCGGTACACTCCTGACAGGAGGTTTATGGTTGTTCCAGGACCAGCAAAGTCGATTGCCTTCTGAATGCTTTTAAAAGCTTGATCTACCGATTTTCCGTCAGCCTCATCGCCACCATCCGGCTTTACGTATAACTGGGTATCAACAATAATGGGGGTATTGCTATCTTTTATTGTGACAGTACTGTATGGAGTATTTTGAGTTACCTTTCCAGTTATTGTAGGCTTATTTTTTGCCTCACTTTTTCTCTCGATTATAAAGTAACCCAAAAGAAAAGAAATTAGTATTACAAAAATTATTGCTATAGGGAATACGTACCGAGAGAGCTGTATTTTCATTAGATAATTATACCCAATCAAACTTTATTTATCCCAAATGTAAGTATTCATATTGTTTTCCTCAAAATCATTTTCACTAAGGATATTTTGTAATACTACAGGAACTTTTGAATAAATTCCGTAGTTTATATTGAGTTTTAAGTCATTATTTGCAAGATAATTGTTATTTGATTTTTCCAATAAATATATCCCTATTGAGTTTGCTTCGATAGTATTCTCACTTAAATTATTGCCGTTGGCTTTAATGTAAAGTGCAAATCTATTTTTAGAAAGTAAATTATTGTGAACATAGTTAGCATCGGACTTATCATATAAGTAAATACCATATTGTAAATTATCTGAAATAATGTTATCGCTCAAATCATTGTTGGTTGAGGAAAAGTATCCGCGAACTCCGATTATGTTTTCATAGATATTGTTGTTTCTTATAATATTTTTATGCGAGCTATGCAAAGCTATGCCATCGATATTTCCATAAAGATCATTATTATCAATAATATTAAAGTTAGACTGTTCATGAAGCATGATACCATGTGAACCGTTGTTGTAGGAAATATTATTACGGATCGTATTATAGAGGCAACGTTTTGATAAGATTATACCGTGGGTACCATTGTCATGTGAGATATTGTATTCAACTAAAAAACCGGTTGAGTCGTCATGAGGATCCAGTCCGTAGCGGACATTGTCATAAAATTCGTTACCGCGCCAAACCATGCCGGTCGCTCCATAGGTATAAGCGCCAAAATAGTTGTGATGAAACTTACTGTCAATAACTTCGCCTGAAAGCAATGTTGTTTTCAATTTTCCCGTGCTCATCCTCCAAGAAATTCCGTAAGTTGAAAAAGGGTGCTCTAAAGGTCGCGAATAACCGAGGTAAGCGATTTCGGAGTTGTAGATATCGATCCGCGACGCATCTTTGACCACTATATAGCTTCTCCCGTCCAGATGATTGTAATCATAGTCTTTTTCTGTATCATCCCAGGATGTGATTTTGGTGTTCCTAATTTCAATTACTGTATCAAAACCTTTTATTGATGTAATAACATCCTGTCTGCTGATGAGACGCAACCACTCAACTTCCGAAGAGTCAAGCCGCAAAGTTGTACCAGAATAAAGTTCAAGCGGACGATATAATTCCCATATTTTTGGAGAGACCTCTTTCAAAGCCGAATCACCAACATAGTCATGGATTGTCGTAAGGGTTACAACGCTCTGGTTTCCAAAAATCCGAACTGGTCCTTTGTCGGCATCAGCCTCAATATAAAAGTATGGATATTTGCTGGCATCTTCGTAGAAACTGAAGTCGGGCACAAATTCAAAGTCAGTCGGTGGGATACTGATCGCTGTTCCTACTGTTGGTACCGGAGCATAAAAATATGTTCCGTAGGCGAGATGACCGGCATTTGCATAAATAAGTTGATCTACAGGTACGTTATACTGATAGGCTATTGAATTAACGGTTTGCCCAGGTTGTACAACATGCCTTTTGACTAAGAGATCTTGTTTGACAGGTGCGGTTGCGCCAAGAATATTTTCCTCGGTCGGGATCTGTGCCAAATAGTTTTTAGTACTTTGAGTAAAAGCTTGTGACATCAGTACTTTTTGTTTTTGTATCGGAGCTAGATAAAGTCGTTTTTCTGTAGTATAAACCTGTTGTCCTGTTATAACGACGATGGCGATAGTGACCGCATGGGCAAAGGCAAAACGATATGTCGGCATTTTAGTTAACCTGGATTTATGCCAACGGGTGATCCAACCTTGCGTATTTAAAGTCAAAAGAGAAAAAACTTTGTAATAAGCATGAGTAAAGCTGTAAACAACATATATAGGCAGAATAAAAATATCCAGAGGGTACTTTTTTAAATGAGGAAACATCTTTATGGCTCGGCTTAGATGCCACCAAATAACGATAAGAATTGCTGCCTGCCATAATCCAAGTAATAACGAAGTTGCAAAAAAAATCGGTGAAAGAATCAATGTAAATGGCTGAATGGCACGATCAATCAGATAAAATGCCAACACCGGGTACCTAAATACCCAAGCACTTTTTAATGCACCAAGGTCAGCTCTCCAGCTGTTTCTGATCCAGCGTATTTGTTGTTTAAGATATGTTGAAAACTCATATGCGCCGTTTGTGTAAACTTGCGAGCTTGACTGGAACTTTACTTTATGGCCTCGCGCTTCAACCAGATAAGTAAGTCTTTTGTCTTCACCGCTTATTACCCGTTTTCCCCAGAAAAATTCGTCAACAAAATCCTTTAGCATAGGTTTGATCACTTTTATTCGATAAAACCCGGTCCTTCCCGATACACATTGAAGTCTATTTACCGTCATACTTAAAAAAGGTATATCGTCCCAGTAGCGCTGTTCCAGCCGAATGCTAAATAATCTCTGGGCAATGGATTTTGGTTTAAGTACGCTTTGTTTTGTCGCAACTGCGGCTACTTTTTTGTCTTTAAAAGGCATAATGCCGTGCCTTAAAGTATCGACATCCCAAATAGTATCGCAATCCACCAATGCCACAACCGGCGATTTAGCGACCCGTATGCCATCTGCGAGAGCAGGTCGCTTCCCGGGTTTTTTTGTGATGATTAGTTTTGCATTTAAAAATTTGCTGGAAAATTTATCAAAAACTTTAATGCATTTTTTATCCGTATAATCTATCACGGCAATGATTTCATCGGGTTTGTTTGCTTTCCATGATAAAAGAGCGGTTTTAAAAATTTTTGGATCTTCGTTATAGACAGGTGTGACAATGCTTACAGCTGATTTATATCTGTTTATTACCGGTCGATAAAAACTCGCTATAACACGTTTTATAAGCCAGATAGTCCAACGCCATATACCGATAACGCCTAAGGGAATTAAATAGTAGATCGCTTCCATATTACATCTGTTTGCCTATGACTTTTCCGAGTTTTTTTCCATTTTGGGAAATAAGCCTGTTGTTTACTTCAATAGTTTTTTTTAATAGATCAACCCTAAATTTATGTCTTTTTGCAAAGGCCAGAAATGCAAGAGTATCTTTTGGTAAACAGCTGCCTGAAAATGGACCAAAATCACGGATACCATATGCAGCATGCCACATACCTTCACAGCTCAAAGTCGTCATCTCGAAAACATGATTTGCGTCCGCCCCTATCTTTCTAGCAATATCACGCATTTCATTAAAAAAAGTAATTTTAACTGCATTGAAAAGATTGTGAACATATTTTTGCATCTCGGCTTCGATGATTTTACATCGATAAATTTCGGTATTAAACGGCTTAAATGAACCTTCAACAAGCTCTCCTGAACGTTTATCATACTCACCGATGACGATAAGCCAAGGTTTTAAAGCATCCTCGTATGCCGTATTTTCACGTAAATATTCGGGAGCCATGGCAAGGCCAAAATCACGCCCCACCTTTTTATTTGAATATTTCATCAGATTTTCAGCAACCATCGTTTCGGTTGTTCCAGGACTTACGGTACTTTTTACAACCACTACGTGGTATTTATCAATCTTTTTTAATATTTTGCCAATATATTTAGAAACACTGTCTATTGCCGACAAATCTATTTTTCCTCCAATTGTTGGAGTTGAGATAGTAAGAAAACTGATATCATAATCAAAATTTTTGGCGCCAAGACTGTCAAATGTAAAAGCCCGAAAACCTTCACGACGAAGCTGATTTACCCGTTTTTTATTCCTTGCAACAAAACCCACTTCTAAACCTTTTGTTGAAAAAGCTTTTCCTGTTGCGTAGCCGACAACTCCAGGTCCGAATATACATACTTTAGGCAAAGTAGAATTATTCATTTTATATCAAAAAATTATATAGGTTATTAATAAATTTCAAAACATTTTTTTACTACGAGTAAGTTATAGAGGTTTATAAAAAAAAAATCAAGCGATATTTTAAAACTATTCCTAATTTTATACTCATACTGTCTCAAAATATATATTAGTAATCAATAACATTTTAAGTTTTACTATATTTATTTTTTTTTATGAAACTCCTCGCAGCAAGCTGCCAGGTATCCTTCTGTCATCCTCGGGCTTGACCCGGGGATCCAGTCTTAAAATAATTTCTGGACACCCGCCTTCCTGCCTGCCGGCAGGCACGGCGCGGGAATGACAACTGTTATGCCGCAAGCGACAGGAAGTTAAACCCTAAAAAAGATTAATTAAAAAATCGATACTTTTTAGAATTACTATATATTCTTTTTTATTTAAAAATCGCCTTTCTACATTGTTGTTTTATATTATCACAAAGCATTGAAGACAAATACTAAATATGATATAATTCAAAAGTTAATTAATTATAAGCTTATTACTGTGTCATCTAATTTTTCTTTCTACATTTACAGCAGTATAATTTCAATCGTTATAGTTTTGTTTATGACTGTACAAAATATATATGCCGTCATAATTCCTCCTTTTCCTTCATGTATAAACCCCACAGGAGAACTTATCGCCCAATTTTCAGATGGTATTCATGGCATACCCGGTGATTCCAACACATATACAGGACTGGACGAAGTATACAAACTGACAGATTTTACAGTTCTACAATGCCTTTGCCCTGCTGATGGACAAGGTATACAGACTAATTGGTGGAGAGTCAAAGAGCTCACGGAAGAAGAAATAACGACTTTGAGACGGTCAGGTTGGACATTTATTTCTGATGGAAGCGCCTGGGGACTTGACAATGCTCCTTATGTTGCGAAAAATCTTAACTACGTCTGTATCGGCGGAGTTGGAGGCAAAGGTGGAGGTAATGGATCTGTTCTGGGACTGGCTTCGACAGGAAATATTAAAAAGATCTTTATCTTAAGCATTAGCAGTATATTCTTGATTTTGGCTGGATTATACCTAAAAAAGACTTATGTCAACCAAAATATCTAATGCGAATACTATCTTATTTTTCTCTTATATTGGGTTTGTTTTTATTTATCTTCAGTTTAACTCTGTTGTTACAGCGTTATAGCCCTACCCGATTAAACTTTTACGGTAAAGTACCGTCAACTCACATTAAAAAAAATACGAATAATACCCCGATTTTATTGAAAATTCCGGAACTAGATATCGAATTACCGGTAATACCTGCAGAAATAAAAAAAAATAAATGGGGTACAACAACTATAGGCGTTTCGTGGCTTATAGCATCATCTATACCCGGTGAAAAAGGCAACAGTATATTCTATGGTCATAATTGGAACAGACTATTAGGAAACCTAGAGAATGTAAAAACAGGATATACAGTTGAAATCTTATATAAAAATAGTGTAAAAAGGTACTTTCAGATTACCAATATAGCAATAGTAAATCCAGATCAGGTAGAGGTATTGAATAATACCCAACAGCCGCGGCTCACGGTATATACCTGCACGGGATTTATGGATCAAAAAAGACTTGTGGTAACAGCAGAGTATAAACCAAAAATAAAAAATAAATTAGCAACTTCTTTATAATATGAAAGAAACTAATAAATCCAATAAGCCTAAAGGAATTTCAATCATTATTCCCGTACTTAATGAGCATGAGAACATAGGTGAGCTTGTGCAACGGATCATTCATACGATGGTGCTTACCCGATATCGATTTGAAATTGTGTTCATAAATGATCACTCTACAGATAATACTAGAAAGACTATTGAAAGCTTTGCAAAAGAATATCCAATTCGTGTTTATAATAAAAAAGGAGTTTTAGGAAAAGCCCAGTCAATACTTGAAGGAGTAAGTAGAGCAAAATATGAGCTCATCTGCATGATCGATGGGGACTTACAATATCCTCCCGAAGCCATCAGACTCATGATGAAAAAAATCGAAGCGGGCAATGATGTTGTTGTTGCAAGAAGAAAAGATCTTCATACCAGTCTAAAGCGAAAAATTGCTAGCAAAGCTTTTAATTATGTATTCTGCAAACTTCTTCATAGACTTAACTACGATGTTCAGTCCGGATTAAAGCTTTTCAAAAAAGAAATTTTAGAAAGAGTTACTATAAAACCTTTTTCCTGGTCATTTGATCTTGAATTTTTGCTTACAGCAAGAGCCGCAGGATATAAACTTTCTGAAACAGATATTGTCTTTGAAAAAAGGTTTAAAGGAAAGTCAAAAATCAATTTAGTACGTGCATCTTTACAAATTGCTACTTCAGCGGTTCTTCTCAAACTTAACACAGACAGAATTATTCCTTTTCATAAAAACAAAATTGAGACTGTTGGTCAAGGATTTCATTACAAGACACAAGAATTTGTTCATTATTCGGATTTGCATATTACAGAGACGGCATTTAAGACTTTGCATGATTATCAACTAATATTCTTAATTTCGGTTATATTTCTTTTTTGTGCTGGGCTGATAGTCAATTGGAAAATTACTCTGATTACTGTTACCGCAATAATTACAATCATTTATTTTATTGATCTTCTTTTCAATTTTTATCTTATTTATCAAAGTTTTGCAAAATCACCCGAAATAAAAGTTAGCGATGAAGAAATAAATAAGGTCAAAGATTGGCCAAAGTATACGATATTTTGTCCACTTTACCATGAGTGGAATGTTGCTAATCATTTTGTTCAGGCAATTGAAAAACTCGATTATCCAAAAGATAAGCTACAGGTGCTTCTGCTTCTTGAAGAAGACGATAAAACGACTATAGATCATATTCAGAAGCTGAAATTAGCAAAATATTTTCAGACAATTATAGTACCGCATAGTTATCCTAAAACAAAACCAAAGGCATGTAATTATGGACTTCGTTATATGACCGGTGAATATGCTGTAATCTACGATGCCGAAGATCTTCCAGATCCCCGGCAACTAAAAAAAGCGGTAGTTGGCTTTCAAAAACTTGGAGAAAAAACTGTTTGTATGCAGGCGAAGCTAAACTATTTTAATAAAGATCAGAATCTGCTAACACGACTTTTCACAGCAGAGTACTCATTATGGTTTGATCTAATTCTCACAGGATTACAATCTCTAAATGCACCAATCCCACTTGGCGGCACTTCAAATCATTTTCGGGCAGATAAATTGGTTGAGCTTAATGGCTGGGATTCATTTAATGTTACCGAGGACTGTGATTTAGGCATTCGTTTGGTCAAACGTGGTTATCAGACAGCTATCATGGACAGCGTCACTCTTGAGGAAGCCAACAGCGATTTACTTAACTGGCTCAATCAACGCTCCCGCTGGATTAAAGGTTATATTCAATCCTATCTCGTTCACATGCGTAATCCATATGCGTTGGTGACAAACGGTTTTAAAGCGCATTTTTTGACATTTCAAATGATTGTTGGCGGCAAAATTTTGGCCTTATTCGTAAATCCGTTAATGTGGACCACAACAATCCTTTACTTTTCGATGCGAGCCACTTTAGGAACAGCTATTGAGGAATTTTTTCCAGGTCCAATTTTATACATGGGTGTATTTTCGCTGATTTTTGGAAACTTCCTTTATATGTACTATTACATGATTGCCTGTGCCAATAGAAAACAGTATTCGCTTATCAAATATGTTTATCTGGTACCTTTCTACTGGTTGGGTATGAGTATCGCTGCTTGGAAAGGTGTTATTCAACTGATTTTCAGTCCGCATTATTGGCCAAAAACGAAACACGGACTACATATAAAAAAGCTGGATATCGTTTATCAGCTGCCAAAAGAGGAAGCGGCTTCAAATCAACTTGCATACTTTTTTAAAAAAATTGTATCAAAAGGAAAATTTACAGCAAGCTCTGCAACACTATTAATTGCCGGAGGTGTTTTGGCAAATGGTATCAATTATCTTTATTCTGCATATTTAAGTAGAAAAATCTCTTTAGGGGAGTTTGGTCTCATAAGTTTGGTCGGCAGCTTTCTATTTGTTACAATCATACCTCTTGATTCCCTAGCTTCGACAATTATTTATCGAACAAGTTATTTTTTTGGAAAATACCAGGTTCCGTTTCGAGACTTCTGGCTAAAAGTAAGAAGAAAAATATTTTACATTTCTTTGTTGCTGTGTGCTGCTTGGGTTGTGTCTACTCCATTCCTGGCCAGCTTCTTCAAGTCTGATTCACTCTTGCCATTTATGTTGTTTGCTCCTGTGTGGATTTTTAATTCATTGATGACTGTTGATCTTGCCTACCTGACCGGTAGTCACTCCTTTATCGCGCTTACAATAATCACAGTACTTGTAGCTTTAACAAAATTGATATCTACAGTATTAATTGTTGAAAATGAATTGCTTGATTTTATTTATGCCGCAATTCCTTTGTCGATTTTATTGGGCTCGATTTTATCTTATATATTTGTTCGTAATTTATTAGATAAAAATTTATCTGATTACAGCAGTAAGCTGTTGAAATTTCCTTACCCATATTTTTATTCCGCCGTTTTACTTAAATTTGCTACTGTGTCGTACATCACTGTCGATCTATTTCTTGCAAAAAGATTTTTGTCGCCTGAAGATGCGGGTAGATATGCACTCATAGCCTTGGTTGGTAAAATGATCTTTTTTATTGGTGGACTATTTAACCAATTTATTATTCCTTTTTTGAGTCGTGAGTTTGGCGAAAAAAAAGCCTCCTCAAGATCGTTTCCAATAATACTTTCAGCTTCGACAATATCGGCATTCACCATGTATGTAATCGTTGGTATTTTGGGACATGTTACGGCTCCTTTGCTTTTTGGTGAAAAAATGTATGAAGTGGTAGCAATGTTGCCGATATATGGAGCAGGAGTTCTGGCTTTCTCAATAGCCTCAAGTATCATAGCTTATCATCAAGTTCGCAATAACCATATATTTCCGATTGCTACTTTTGTATTAGCCATTGTACAGATAATTGTAATTTCTACTTTTCATAACTCATTAACAAATTTTGTTTATATAGTTGCTGCGACTGGACTAGCAAATCTTGTTTGTATTTTACTACTTCATTTTTTTAGAGCCTCTTCGGTGACGCTTTCACTTAATTTTGAAGATTTTCTTAATCTATTTACACGACTCCCTAATAAAATTGAAAAAAATAAGGAACATTTAAATATTCTAATTTTTAACTGGCGTGATACCAAACACGTCTGGTCAGGTGGAGCAGAGGTATATATTCATGAAATTGCTAAAAGACTTGTTAATAATGGTCATAACGTTACACTCTTTTGCGGAAACGATAACCACTGCAAAAGATACGAAATCGTTGATCAAGTAAACATAATCCGTCGCGGAGGTTTTTATACGGTATATATTTGGGCTTTTTTGTATTATGTTTTTAAGCTTCGCAACAAATTTGATGTCATTATTGACTCGGAAAATGGAGTTCCTTTTTTTACTCCTTTGTACGCCAGAAAACCAATTATCGGACTAGTACATCATGTTCATCAAGAAGTTTTTCGGACCAACCTTCCAAAAGTTTTGGCTACTATTGCTTGTTTTATGGAAGCAACTCTTATGCCTATGTTCTACAACAATGTCCAGATGGTGACCGTATCTCAATCTTCAAAAAAGGATATGGAAAACATTGGCCTCGGAAAGAAAAGGCCAATAGAAATCGTTCATCCAGGCATTGATTTGACGAAATTTAAGCCCGGAGCAAAAACTCAATATCCAACCGTATTATATCTTGGTAGACTGAAACCATATAAATCAATAGATGTTCTTATAAAAGCTGCACAGAAATTGATAACCCACTATCCAAATATTCGTATCACTATTACTGGATTTGGAGAAAGTCGTGGTGATCTGGTAAAACTAGCGAAACATCTAAATATCATTGATTATATCGATTTTACTGGAAAAGTCAGTGATGAAGATAAAATTCGGTTGTTACAACAGTCCTGGGTCTTTGTTCAGCCATCATCTATGGAAGGATGGGGCATATCGGCACTTGAAGCACAAGCTACAGGCACTGCTGTAGTTGCATCTGATGTTCCCGGACTTCGAGATTCGGTTAAAAATCCTCATTCCGGATTTCTGGTAAAGTACGGCAATATAAACGACTTTTCACTAAAAATTGCGGAAGTATTATCTGATAAAAAACTACGTAATAGTCTAGAAAAGGCAGCCGTCGGATGGTCGAGTAATTTTAGCTGGGAAAAGAGTGCTCTTAAATTTGAAGAATTTATCAAAAAAACTATACAATGAAAACATTAAGTATCGGTATACCGGCATATAATGAGGAGAAAAATATCGGTCTACTGATCGAGACTCTGCTTAAACAAAAACTTGATGATATAAAACTTCTCAAGATAACTGTTATTTCAGACTGTAGTACCGATAAAACCGATAGAACTGTAAATTCATCAACTGATTTAAGAGTAAATTTAGTAAAAAATATTGAAAGAAAAGGAAAAGCATTTTCTCTGGATCGGCTGTTTTCAATTTCAGAAGCAGATGTTGTAGTTATAATCGACGCCGATACCGTTATTAAAGACACAAATTTTTTACAAAAACTCGTGTCTCCGATTTTAAATAAAGGCGCCGATCTTACTGCGGCACAGATAGAAGAACTACCTTCGAGATCATTTGTTGGGCAGATTCTTGATGCCAGCATGAAGTTTAAGAAAAATATTTACTATAAATATAAAAATGGTCAAAATGTATATACCTGTTGTGGAAGAGCAAGAGCCTTTTCAAAAAAACTTTATAAATCAATTAAATTTGGGAAAAAATTTACTTCTTCGGAAGATGCATACTCATATATCTACTGCAATATAAATAAATTTACTTACTATCCTGTTGTTTTAGCAAAGATTTATTACAAACTTCCACAATCTTTGCCTGATCATATCTCTCAAAGCATGCGTTTCTTTAATTCAAAAAATGAATTAACAGACAATATTGATGATAATATCCTTAAAACCGAATATTACTTGCCAACAAGTTTGATAGTAGGCTCCTTCTTGAAAATACTTACTAAATATCCTATAATACTGTTTTACATTCCGATATTGGTTTTAAGTAGTTTGCAGTCAAAATTTGATCGCTCATCAAACACTCCTTGGGAGGTTGCTATTAGCTCTAAAAATATATGAGAAAAAGTAAAACATTGTCAATCTGTTTTTTTGGAACTTACGACAAATACTATACATCAAATCGACTTGTATTACAGGGCTTGCGTGAAAATAAAGCGAAAATACTTGAAGTAAATGCACATACTCCTGTGACAAGGATGGATAAAAAAAGCGATATTTCAATTATCAATCTTATAGGCAGAATTCTGATAAAATATAGGGTATTCGTAGAAATTTTTAAACATTTTAAATTTATTAAAAAATGTGATGTTATATATGTCGGGTATCCCGGTCATTTTGATGTACTCATTGCTTATCCACTGGCAAAGTTACTTGGCAAGAAACTGGTCTTCAATCCGCTTCTTATTTTTTACACAGGTTTCAGCGAAGAGCAAGGAATACTAAATAAAAAATCTCTGATCGGAAAAATTATAAAAAGAGGAGAATCATTTATTTATAATCTATGCGATCTCGTTTTCGCAGACACTCCATATCAGGAAAAGTATCTCAACACAGACTTCAATGTATCTAAAAATAAGCTTAGAGTATTACCAATTGGTGCAGACAGTAAATATTACAAGTACACCCCATATAAAAATAATTTAAAGCAAGTTAATGTAGTATATTACGGACTTTACAGTCCTATTCATGGAGTTGAACATATTATTGATGCAGCTTTGATGCTTAAAGAAGACCCAGATATTCATTTTACCATGGTCGGTCAGGGTAATACCTTTCTAGAAAATTTTGATAAAGCAAATAAACTCGGGCTTAAAAATATAACTTTCCATCATCATGTCCCTATCGAGACTCATCCTGCAATTATCCAAAAAGCAGATATATTTTTAGGCTTCTTGCAAAAACACACATCTGTTGATCGAATAATTCCAAATAAAATCTATCAAGGACTTTCACTTGGTAGA
>MFZZ01000038.1:322-24995 GCA_001789555.1 Candidatus Roizmanbacteria bacterium RIFCSPHIGHO2_12_FULL_38_13 | reverse complement strand
TTCTTTGGGTAACATTTTTCACCTTGCAATTCGAACTTCTGCTGCTTTTCGGGTACCACTGGGCGCGTGATATACTGACCACCTGAAGTAATCCGCACGGCAAATGCAGTATCATGCAGGACAAACCAAGCCATTTCGTACGCCGATCAATTCCTGACTTTCCGGCAACCAATCTGGGTTTTTCACCAACATAGGTAGGTTGGCGGCATTATAACGAATACCCGGTATCCATTTTTTAAAGCCAAAAATTAGTTCATTATCTTTGGCTCTTGCTACTACAATTCCTTCGGGTGACAGAATGTTTTTTCCATTCATTTTTCCGCTCTGCACCATTCCAAAAACTTTTTCAAAATTTGGTTCATAAGCTGCGCATGTTGGACTTTCTAAGACATATAAAGAATCGATTTTTGAGGGTTTATAACCTGTTTCTTGATAAAGCATATTGATTAAAAAAAGAATTTATAAAATTTGGAGGTTGGTAAAAGAAGGCAAAACTTCACAAACCAGTGATTATTCTGATTTGTAGTGAGTACAACAGGAGTAGGAAAATAAGTTTTGCTTTAAAGTCATTGAAGTAAGTATACAGTAAAAATTGTTTGTCTGTAGAAAAAAATTACTCGCATTTTTTGTAAAAAGGCCTTAAGTATTTAATTAAACTTCCTCCATTTCCCTTCAGAGATAACGGAGACTTTACCATCCACAACTTTGATTGCTGTATTATCATCTATAGCATAAAAGATGCCCTGCGTTTTTTTTGCTAGTTTTTCTAAATAATCAAGTCTTACTTTCGGAAACCATTTGGAATTTAAATGTGGACGAATTTCAAAATCCACAAATCCTAGCCCAACTATATTCTCAAGTTTTCCTGTTTCTTCGTAATACAAAATTCCGGAGCTTGACAAGGAGATATTTTTTGCAGTTACCATGCTACCTGCGCTAATCCCAACATAAATTTTTGTTTCTGATAACTTTTTTAGATGCTCCTTTACTCTAAGTTTCTTCATCCATTCAAGGAGATAATTTACGTTTCCTCCTCCAAAAACAAGGATATCAGCTTTTTCGAAACTTGGTAACCATAATGCTTTTGGAACTGTTGAAATATCAACAATATCAAATAAAGAAAAATTAAGCTTCCTAAAGTTATGCATATCATCAACGAGCCAAGATTTATCACCTTTTTCAACATTCGCTGCGGTTGGAATAAACGTTATATTAGAGTCTTGATAAGGTTTTTTTAGAAGTTCAAGAAGTGCTTTTTCTATTGATTTATTAGTATTTCCAGAAGATGTAAGAAGAAGTTTCATAAAGGTATTCTAACATTAGACTGCTATAAAAAGCAATCCGGCAACACCGATCACCGCTGCCACCCATTTATAATACATATGCTGTCGTTCTTTTAGATAAAAATAAGCAGCGATCACGACCGCGACAGACATAAAATTGGTGACCGCGCTGATGATAGAGGCGCTGCTTAATTTTAAGGCGATAATGAAGAAAACCGCCTTAAGAGCATTGGAGCTCCCCCAGATTATTAATGTATTTCTGGATTCTTTATCTTTTCTAAACAATTTAAAGGCATTTCTGAATTCTTTGCGAGCAATGATTACGGACCAGATTATCTGCGAACCCCAACCATAGATCAAATAGGCGCCAAAATCAATACGAGTCAACATATATCGTTCATAAACATAAGCTACACCCAAAAGTGCTGCAGTGAGTAAAGAGAAAATAATACCTGCCGTTGAAGAACGATTGTGTTTTTTTAACTGTGATGATGCCACAAGACCTCCTGACAAAATAAGCAATGCGACCCCAACCCACTGCGAGTCATTAAGACTCTCATATAGAAAAGGTACGGCAATAATAAGAGTAAACACAGGACTTAAGTTATTGATTATACTGAAAATTCCAACATCCACTTCTTTATTGGCTCGAAAAGCTACCAATGCAACTATGGGCCAGATGATGCTTCCAAAAAATAGTAGAAATAAATTCAAAACCCCGACATTCAGATTATGAGGAAAGAAAAAACTTAGGATTATTGTTGTGGGTAAAAGGAAGAAGACAAAAAAAATTGCGTTTATAAGCCTGTTATGATCGCCAAGTTTTTGAGCCAGAACTCGTCTCAAAATGTAACTTACTACTCCGAAAATGAAGTAAAAAACGATCAGTAATTGCCACATTTAATGGAAAGTATAATAGATTTGTATTGAGAAGTATTGAAAATGTAGGATCGAATAAAAATGGCTAGTGTTTTTGCAAAGAAAGTGGAAAAATATCAATTACTTCTATATTTCAAGATGCTTGAATACTTGCTCAACAGGTTCATATGATTGTGAGCGATAAAATAGACTTGTTAAACTTTGTTAATTACTTTATAATAGTTGATCTTGACTTGAATTATTATGCATGTTAATATACTTGTTATGAGCGAATTCAATTTTGTTAAATTCACTGGTTATTACCCTAGGGGAGATACGAAAATATCTATAAATAAATCTGGACTCATCCGTCTATCTTCAGGTTTTTGTAATATAACAGCCATTTTAAACCATAAATATGTCGTCTTATATTATGATAACCAAAGAAGAGCGATTGCCCTTAAATTCACAAATAAAAAAGAGGATGGGAGTCTAATGTTAACAAAAGATAAATACGCGATGACAATTTCTGGAAAAACATTTATTAATGCAAATAAAATAAGAGAGTTTGGTCGTTTTGAATGGGAAAAACAGATTGTACCGACAATAGGAGAAGTTTACATTATTAAGCTAGATAAAAATGAGAAGAATCTTTGATAGTATTTTAAGCTTAAAAGCCAAAATCAATAAACTATTTCATTATGAAGCTCTAAACTCGCACAATAAAATGGTAAATAATTACTATGGAACTGTAAATTTTATTGGTAAACAAGATAAAGATATTAGTAAAAGAATCAACTTAAAAATAAATTATTTATCAAGTACAATATCAAATAAAAAAGGTAAGAAGAAAGAATAAATATATGTAAAAATTTACCTATATCTGGGCTCTTAATGCACCGGCACACTTTTTATATCAATTTTACTCATCGCCCGATTAATCCAGAAGTATCCGACCACCGATGGAATAATATTTCCTAATATTATTGCTATCCAAATTGCCATAATTGGCAAGTGGTAGAGCTGTGTAGTGATATAAGCTATCGGTACCGAAATTACTAAAAACTTCAGGAAAAATATCCAGAAGCCCGGCCAGGAACGGCCGATTGCCTGGAAGGCGTTGGCTTCGACCATTGTCGCCGCCAAAAAACCGTAACTTAAAGATACTGTCCAGATATATGAAATAACCAGTCTTGTAACTTCTGGATCTGTTGTAAATATTCTAGTAATTTGAGATGCAAAAATAACGGCGAGAATTCCGAGTCCCATGGCCGCAAGAAAACCATATTTTAAAGCATCGGCAAATGCTTCTTTTGCTCGCTTGATATTCCCTGCTCCAATGTTTTGTCCTATAAGAGCCATCGCTCCAAATCCAAATCCGACTGCCGGCAAAAAACCTAAAAATTCTACTCTGCTTCCGATAGTATATGCGATCGTCCCCGGTTCTTGAAAGCCAAGTGAAGTCAGGTACAGTAATCCTGCAATTCCAATCGGGTTTATCACTTGTGTAAGCGATGCTGGAAAACCAATCTTAAGAACTTCTTTTACCGAATGCAATTTAAAAGTGAGATTATAAAAATGAAATCTGATCTTTCGGTGTGTGTTTGATAGTGAACGAATGGCAACTATTATAAATACAGTTTGGGAAATGAGTGTGGCATATGCAGCACCAGCAATTCCTAGCGCCGGAAATCCAAACAAACCAAAAATCATAATTGGGTCCAGTACTACATTTACTGCAGTTGATAAAGCAAAAAGTTTAGTGAGAGTAAACGTATCTCCCTGGGAATTGAAAGCAAACATGATCGTGATGAGAATGAAAAATAGTATAGAACCAGTGGCCGTTATATTAAAATATGTTAAAGCGGGAGCAAATATAGCGCCGCTTGCACCTGAAGCAGTAAGAAGTTCGTTTCGGAATATAAGTGAGATTGCAGTAAAAAATGCACCCGAGATAACCGCAAGTACAAACGATTGCCCGAGTACCCGTTCTGCCTCCTTTGTATCTTTTGCTCCAATATTCATTGCCATTATAACACCAGAACCAACCGTAATTCCCATACTCAAAGAGGCCATAATGAAAAGCGTTATCTGAGAAATACTTACTGCAGCAATTGATTCTGGCGATAATTTACTCACCCAGAAAGCATCGACTATATTGTAAAGCGTATAAAAGAAAACCGAGAGCATCATGGGCCAAGCTACAGACCAAAGTTCTTTTAACACTGAACCTCTTGTAAGGTCTTGTCCTTCCATGTGATTTTTACCATTTGAGTTACTATTTATCATATTTTTTTCGAAAAAATATTCGAAGAATATCTTATGAAGTCACATACTCGGTTGAAGCATCCCAACTCTGTTGCCTTCGGTGTCTAAAAATGACACATAAAGCCCGACTCCTGGAATATCATCGGGCTTTCCGGGCTTCTGGCCGCCAAGTACTTTACCGCCTGTTTTTTTCACTTTTTTCATAGCATCTTTGATATCATCAACAGAAATGACGAAAGAGGGATATTGTAGGGCAGGATTTTTAGGATTGTATTCAAAAAATCCTCCATTTATTGCCCCTGGCTTTTTTACCATGCCCTTTTTGTCGGTTTCCGTAGTTGTAGCCAAAATGTAGTTCCCCATTTCCGGGCCCATCTGCTGCATGCCCCAGCCAAATGTTTCTTTATAAAACTTAACTACTCGTTCTTTGTCCTTTGCAGGCATCTCAAAATGCACTACTGGATTCTTTTTCATAGGTACTTGAGTTAATTAATAATATTTTGTCATTCCAGACTTAATCCGGAATCTAGATCCTGAAATAAATTCAGGATGACGAATAAACTTATTATAATGCATTCTCTGCCATCTTGTCGAAACTTTCGTTCCAGCCTTGATCCATACCTTTCCTGTGTTCATCAGGAATATCTTTGATACCTTCATGTTTCAATGTCATCTTTGTTTTGTTCCTCGGCATTTCTTCAAAAGTGACTGTAACCAGCATCTCAAGCGGCATGCCTTTCATTCCATAATGCTCCGAGGAGACGACATTTCCTTTTTCATCTGAAAATGAATCAGTGACAACGATCTTTTCCATTGGAACAATTTCTTTATATGTACCCGTGCTCCAAAATTCTTTACCTTTGAAGTCTCCCTCCATCCCGAGCATACAGCCTAAAAACTTTCCGCCTACTCTGAAATCGATTTTGACAACAGGACAACTGAAGATTTTAGGACCCCACCATTTTTTATAAAGTTCAGGATCGCTCCACGCTTTCCAAACAAGTTCGCGGGGAGCATCAAAAACGCGAACTATTGTCAACACATTACCGTCATCTGGACTTTCCATAAAATTATTTTTTAACTGATAATAATTTCTTCTTTGCCCGTCCGAAGTCTCGCTTCGTAAGACGAAGGCGGGTCTTTTCATTTTACCGACCCAAGTTCAATTTCTTGTAAGGATTTTATTAATATTTCAAAAACTTTATATTTCGATTTTTCACCAGAAAGTAGCATAATCTTGTTTTTCTTTGTATTAAAGAACTTTGCTAGAGATTCGATAATTGCTTTATTTGCTTTTCCTTCGAGTGGAGGTTGATTTATATAAACATGTAACGTGCCAAGCATATCTTTTTCTATTCGTGGATTCTTTGCATTAGGATGAGCGACTACAATAATTTTCATAAGAAAATTCCTTTCTTATTAAAAGACACTAGAAGTTTTTCAAGAAAAACTTCTACTCCCTTAGAATTTAAATGATCATAATCGTAATATAACGATACACCGGTGATGGCCTTGGACTTATCTAGAAGAGTAATCTGATATTTTTGCTCGTATTTTTGTAATAATTTTAAAATGTCTTCATATTTAGGGTCCTCGTATAGTGTTGCGGGCAGTATTAAAATTAAGATTGCCTTATGATTTTGAGCGAGATTAATAATCTCCTCCATCGTTTTCTGATATTTTAGATTTATTTCTTCCGGTATAGAACCGTTATATAAATTGAGTATTCTTCTCTCCACCGCTGATTCATCAATACTTGTGAGACTGCCTGTGTTAGCTTCGATAATCGGTATGCTTTTGGGGGGTCCATTTAAAAAATCCTTTTTTTCTTCATAAACAGAAATAATTGTTTTATCGATCTCCGATGATTTGAGATTTTGAAGCAATATCCTATCAAGAGGCTCATTTCTAAAAGCATATCCTTCATTGTACTTTCTAGTATAAAAACACCAAGGATCTATAAAATAGAAAATAGCATTAGTTGAATTCTTCATATCATAAAATGTTGAAAGAAAAACTTTTTCCGGAATGACACACGCTCCTCCTCCACCGGCAATTGTGGCAACTTTTTTTTGCAATACTCTTTCAACTATTTCATGATTTCTATTTCTGGAAAATATTCTCCCGTGCGAGCTTCCCATCATCAGGATATCATATTGAGTATTTTTTCCAAGTTGAAGTAATACTGATTCCGTTTCCCATGGCTTGTAATAAGGCTCTTGCGCTGATAGATCCTTTTTATGGTTTAAAAAGAAGATAAAGATTAATGAAGACATAAGAAGACAAGTTATAAATATGGTCAAAAGAGTTTTTATGTTTGAAAAAAACTTATGTTAAGAACAAGATTTATTGTATGAGTTTATCTTAGAAATTTAGTTAATGCAAAGATGGTTAAGGAGTAAGAAAAAAATTCACTTGAATCCTCGCTTAGGAATTGCTTCTCCTATGTCCCAAAGCTCGACAATTTTATCGTTCCCAAAACGAAAGATATGTACGACGACCACAGTCTTTCCTCCCGCGACTAATTCAGACGTTTCAAGAATTGAGACATATTGGATAAATAAGAGAAAGATAGCTTGAAATAAAGAAGGTTTTGAAGGAAGATTACAGGATAATGTAAAGATTATCGGGGAATGTGATGACTGCGAACTAATTACCATATGTAACGCGTAAAACATCTCCTTGTTGTATTTTTAGATCTAATGCGTTTGGCATTTCGAGGCCGTTTATGATAAACCGCAGCTTTTTATTTCCATTACTACAATAAGTTTCTTTGGTGCCGGTTACTAAACAAGTCTTATTTATTGAGAACGGCAGTGTATCAAAAAAATCCGCCCATGTAATCCCAGCTTTCTTGACATAGATAATACTTGGGTCAGAATTCTGAATAAAAACGTCCGAGGACTGGTTATGGTACATAGCGGCAGTAAATATGCGTCTTGTTCCATTGGTAAATATTTCAAAGGAAGCGGTGAAATCATTTATCTTTGGTGTTTTTATAGAAGCAGGTGTATTTTTTGAAGTATTCGCTTGCCCTACTGGAGAATTTTGATTCTGATTACTGAATAACTGCCAGCTCATTGTTCCAGTTATAGTTAATGCAATAATCATCAAAACGAACAAGGCCGCCTTTTTATTCATGATTTTAGTGTATCAAAAATACGCAAGGATATATTTACTCGTTGATTATAAAGAATAAAAGGGAGACTCTTTATCTATATTTGAAAAAAAGTAAGTTTCCAAGCAACAAGGCAGTTATTGAAGAGTCAGGCAAGCTCTTTCCGGTTGTTCGGATAATAAAGACTATGAACAGATATAAAACAGCCACTGTAACTCCATACAAAATTTGCCTTTTTTTATTAACCGGCGATGTCATCGGTTCTGCTAACATCACTGTAGTATAGAAAATCATCCCAGGACCAAGTACTGTACTTATTAGCGACTTTATTGAAAAAGATGAAAAAAATAATGGTGATAAAATAGCAAAAACCAATAAGAAGCTTAAAACCGTGCTCCATTTTTTATATCGATAACAGGATATGAAAGCTAATGTTGTCAGAGATAGATAAATTATTATATTCAAAAAAGAGACTGCTCCAGGAGTATATAGGCTTGCCCCCCACCAGGCTGGAGAAACTCCAAATATCATCCATCCTATTAACAATCCTATGGCCGCCGGATTGAATATGTGTCTGCCAGAAATTCTTAAAAAATTTTTAATGCCGATGGCACTTAAACAAATGACAAGGATCTGGAACCATGAAGAATAAGGATCAGCAATCAGTGCTAAGATTAAACCAGTGATTACTGCAGAGTAGGGAATAAATAACTTCTTTTTTCTAATATATGCGAATGTCAAATCTGCGAAAACAGAAAACCCTATACACAAAGTAAAAATATACAATGATTGTACAAGAGCTATTCGAAAGGATGTAATAATAAAAAAAAGTAGTAAAAAGAAGATAAACTGTACTTTTGGATTAGTTTTGATTAAATACATAAGCTCCTATATCAGTTATTATATAGATATTATTACAACTTTTATATACAACCGTGAGTTTTATTTGTCTTCTGCAACAATAAATCGATGAATTTATATCAAAAAAAATTTCCAGATCTAGTGCCGATATATCCAGAAGTAAGAAGATCATCATCAAACTTTTTATATTTTATATCATGAAGTCTAATTGCATCAACAACTTTTTCTACTCCTTTTCCGCCTATTGCATTCGTAGACATATCCCCTCCTATTAAAATCGGAGCTTGAAAAATATATGCTTTATCAACTAATTTTTTATCGATAAAACTTCCTATTACTTCACTTCCTCCTTCAACAAAAACACTTATAATATTTAGATTTCCTAACTTACTCACAAGCTCTTCCATTGGTATCAAGTGAGCACCGAAGATGAGTACTTTTATGCCTCTTTCCTGAAGCTCACCTAGTTTTTTCCGAGATGCTTTCTGGGTAGTAGCAACAATTACATTGTTATCTCTATATATTTTATAATCAAAGGAAATAGTAAGCCGTGAATCAAGGACAATACGGATAGGATCTTTGTAACTGCTATCTCTACACCCGAGGTGTGGATTATCCTGTAAAACTGTATTTTTCCCGACCAATATGGCTTGATAATTGCTTCGGAGTTTTCTTGCATAAGAGCGAGCTTTCTCATTGGTGATCCATTTTGAGTCTCCTGTCGAAGTTGCTATTTTCCCATCCAGACTGCACGCAAACTTAACTGCAATAAAAGGTCTTTTTTTTGTGTGATATGTAATAAAATGCTCATTTAAGTTCATTGCTTCTTTTTTCAATACATCGGTTTTCACATGAATTCCATGTCTACGGAGTGTATCTATTCCTTTTCCTGCCACAGACGGATTTGGATCAAGATGGGCACAAACTACTTTTTTGATTTTTGCTTGTATGAGAGCTTCAACGCAAGGAGGTGTTTTCCCAGTGTGACAGCATGGTTCCAAAGTTACATACATAGTATCTCCTGCAACATCCAAAGTTACTGACTTCAAAGCTTCTATTTCCGCATGCGCTTGTCCATATTGTCTGTGATATCCCTGACCAATAATTTTATTATTTTTGACAATTATGGCTCCTACCATTGGATTTGGGCTTGTCCAGCTTCGTCCTTTCTTTGCTAAACGTAATGCTTTCTTCATGAAAAAGACATCTGTTTCTTTATCATTCATAAATCTAAATGATCTAATAAATGTCCCAATTTCTTCTTTTTCGTTTGAAGATACTGTTTATTGAGGCTATGAGGCTTTATTTGTATCGGTACCCGTTTTGTAATAATTATTCCCGACTTTTCAAGTTGAGTAAATTTGCGAGGGTTATTTGAAATGAGCTGTATAGAATTTATTTTGAAATGATGAAGAAGATCTATTGCAGGCTGATAATCTCTCTGATCTGCCTGAAAACCTAACTTCTCATTCGCTTCAACCGTATCTAAACCTTGTGATTGTAAGTGATACGCTTTGATTTTGTTGGTAAGTCCTATGCCGCGGCCTTCCTGATGGAGGTAAATTACCATACCTTGACCTTCTTTTCTAATCATATGCATTGCCTGATGAAGCTGTTCTCGACAATCGCATTTTAAAGACACGAAACTTTCACTGGTCAAACATTGAGAGTGAATACGAGTTAGCATTGAACCGTTGAAGTCCTGTATATTCCCATAACTTAAAAGAACATGTTCCTTATTTTCATACTCACTTTTCCAGACGATAAAATCAAATTCACCAAATTGAGTTGAGAGTTTGGAACTGGCGAGTATAGTAACTTTATGAGTTCTTTTTGGCATAAGTCTTTTTTCTTATTAATTCATCTGTAGTAATAATCCTGATGTTATGTTTTAGAGCAAATGCATGAAGTTCTTTTCCTCTCAACATCTCTCCATC
Source organism: Candidatus Roizmanbacteria bacterium RIFCSPHIGHO2_12_FULL_38_13 (assembly GCA_001789555.1). GTDB lineage: Bacteria > Patescibacteriota > Microgenomatia > UBA1406 > GWC2-37-13 > CAYNLS01. Next base: position 14,670 of record MFZZ01000038.1, on the reverse strand, counting down.
GTCACCTATAATTTCACAAATTACTCCGGAAGGGTCTAACCCGGCAGATATTGAAAGATGTATAGCCGCTTCTGTATGACCTTTTCTTTTGTCGAGTAATCCTTCCTTTGCTATCAGAGGAAAAATATGACCTGGTTTTACAAGTTCTTCTGATTTTGAATCTGGATTTGAAAGTACTTGAATCGTTTTTGATCTATCAGCTGCAGATATTCCTGATCCTATACCAAATTTTGCATCTACTGAAAGAGTAAAATTGCATTTTGTATATTCTTCGTTTTGTTCCTCCGGCACCATAAGTTCTAACTGCAACTGTTGTGCCCGCTTTTTAATAAGCGGAACAGATACTAAGCCTTTTCCATACGTAATCATGAAGTTAATGATCTTCGGGGTTGTATATTGAGCAGGTATATACAGATCTCCTTCATCTTCTCTATTTGTATGATCCTGAATAATAAGGATATTCTTTTTATTAATCTCTTCAATGGCCTCTTCTATAGTACAAAACATATTAATGAGTTTGAATTTCGTCTAATATTTGCAGTGCTTTAAGTACTGCCATCGCGCCTTCAATTCCTTTATTTTTATCATCCCGTGAAGCTCTCTCCTGCGCTTGTTTTAAATTATTTACTGCTAAAACTTCAATAGCTACAGGAATACTATAATCAAGAGACAGCTGCATGAGTGCACGCGCACATTCGTTGGCTATCATATCAAAATGATAGGTGTCACCTTTTACAATAATCCCGAAAGTTACAATCGCATCAAATTTCCCGGATTTTGCTACAGCTTGTGCTATAAGAGGAAGTTCCCAGGAACCTGGAGCCCTGAAAGTTTTAATATTCTCTGTAGATATTCCATTTTGTAGTAACGTTTTTTTGCATGCTTTTTCTAAGTTGCTATTTAGTTCAAAATAATAATCTGCTTTAACAATTGCAATTTTTTTGTTTTTAACGATAGCAGTATTAAAAGACGCATCAATTGTTTGTTTTTTTAACATATATAAGTGTAATTTGTATTACTCTTTGTTGTGTACTACTAACTTCTCAAGATATTTTGCAAGAACATCCACTTCAATATTGACAAAATCTCCTACTTTACTTGTATGAAGCATTGTGTGATCCCAAGTATGAGGTATGATGCCGACAGTAAAGCGGTCATGGAATGCTTGAATAATGGTGAGTGAGATGCCGTTCACTGCAACTGATCCTTTATCTACCATATATTTTGAAATTTTAGGATCAATAATGAATGTAAAAATACGACTATTTCCTTCATCTTCAATGTTGAGGATTTTGCTTACATCATCTACGTGTCCTTGCACTATATGACCGGCAAAAAGAGTATCGATACTGACTGGTAACTCTAGATTCAGTAGATCACCTTCGATAATATATTGAATATTTGTCTTTTTTGCAGTTTCCGGCATGAAGTTAATGCTAAAAAGTGAGGGAGCTTTTAAAGCCGTAACAGTGAGGCAGATACCATTCACAGCAACACTCATCCCAGGAGTGAGTTTCTTATATAAATCTTCTGGAGCCTCAATAAAAAGAGTCTCCTTTGTTTTTTTCTTTATCTTCCCTGTGTGGGTGATAATGCCGGTAAACATAGTTGAGAATGAAATGTGTAATATGCTTCAGGGAGATATAAAAGAAGACTCTCTCATAATATGAGAGATTGAACCTTCTTTCACCCGCCTAAAACGGCGGGTTGCCCGCCGACTTAGGCGTGGCATCCGGACTATACCGTCGGCCCCGGAGTCTCACCGGATCCTACTCTCCTGCGTCATGCCGAACTTGTTTCGGCATATAGATCCTGAAACGAGTTCAGGATGACGAAGTTGAGCTCGTGGGCTTTACCACCGATTGGGAATTCCTCGCCCCGCGTAGCTTTACGCGAAGTGGGGGCACCCTACCCTGAAGGAATAAGAGTATTATAACAAAAGTTCTAATGCTATCAGGAGTTAGAGACACAACCGCGAATTATTTTTTTTAGACCCGAAGCTCGCCACGGAACCCCCTGGCGGCATAGTAAGATTCGGCTCCGTTGTGATACACGAAGACAGTGTCGTAGCGGCGATCAGCAAAAAGTGCGCCGCCTAAGTTTCTAATACTGATCGGTGTTTCCACCCAGCTTGAGGTTTTCGTATCGAAAGCACCAAGTTTCTGCAGCTCCCGATACTCGTTTTCCGTTAAAATTTCAATCCCCATGGCCGCAGCCATATCAATAGCATTGTTTTCCGGTTTATGCTGTTTCCTTGACTCCATAGCCTTGCGGTCGTAACAAACACTTCTGCGTCCATAAGGTGTTTCCGCGCAACAATCATAAAAAATATATTCACCCGTCTTTTTATCAAACCCAATAACATCCGGTTCACCGCCAGTTTTTTCCATTTCATTGAGTGACCACAGTTTTTCAGTACTCGCTTCCAGCTTTGATTGTACTCTCTTCCATTCAAGACCGTTATGGCGGTTAATGTTTTTCTCAAAACGGGCTTGCAAGTTCTCCAGTAGTTCTTCACGCCTGCCCCGTTGCAAGGCGAAGCGTTTGCTTTGGGGCTGTTCTCTCGACAACTCTTTTTTATTGCTATTAACGTTGTTCATACTTTTATATTACCTCTTCTTTTGCTTTGACTTGCTCTAGTTGACTTCTTGCCTGCCGGCAGGTGTCGGAACTTTTTACGTTCCTTCTAATTGCAATTTATTCTCTTAACCTTTATCTAATATTGAAAAAGTCTCTTTTACTGACGGATTATTAGTATTAATTAACACTACTTTTTCTTTAAAACTATTTCTTAGAGGAGTCAAAAATTCATCAGCCCAAGAAGGAGTTAATACTACTACACCATCAAAATCTACAGTAATTTTTTCTTCAGGCGACACTCCTTTTAGTACCGGTTGAAAGGCTAACCACGCTTCTTTCCCAGCCGGTCTTGACACTAAAGTTGTCCCAAATTTCTTCAATTCAATATTCATAATAATCCTTCAAAACTTATAAGAGCAAAGCATCCGTTAACAACTGGTTGAGTTTGTTGGATATCTAATTCAAGATCATCTTTTTTTAAGTATAATTGAGCGTTTCCAGTTTGGAAATATAATGAAAATGGATTTTTTACAATAATCGATCTTACAAATTTTAACCCATTTCCTCTAGTTTCAGGATATCTACCAGAAATTGTTTCGGTAAATGCTACCTGCAATGCTTCACTGGAATTAGCTAATCCCGGACGTACTCTTTTTAACGTTGTTAGTATTCCTTGACCACGATCTACTAATACTACTTTTCTATTTCTAATTGAATAAGCAAAAAAAATACCAGGAATATCAGGCCAGTTTCCTAAATTATGATCAAATGAGTTATTTCCAATTTCTCCTGCTATTGCTGTAATCAAAGAAACAGTTTCAATGGCTGCAATTTTAATTAATACTGATTGAAATTTTTCAAGTCTTGCTTGAAATATATCACGAGTTTGGCAGTATACTTCAGGATTAGGTTCGAATGCAATTGTAGATTCTGCCCAATTTCTGGCTATAATATCAACTTCTTGTAAATAATACTCAATATCTGCGCTCTTAAAGAATCTATGTCCTCTGGGACCACTTCGAATTGAACGTAAACGACCAGATGCATCCCATCGTCTAAGGGTATCAATTGATACTCCTAACAATTTTGCAGCTTGTCCTATAGATAATAATTTACTTTGCATAGATATATAAGCAAATCTATGCATATTTTATCATATCTATGTAAATCTATGCAAGTGCTTTTAACAATTACCATGAATTAATACATCTCTCATTCCTGATATTTCCTTCCAAGGGATATCTGGGAACTGACTCTTAAATCCTTCTTCTAGTCTTTTGGTAGCATCACCAATTATTTCTAATCGTCTGATAACTGCATCTTGTTTTTCAATATCATCTAGAAAGGATTGTTTGTCATTCTTTATCTCAGCTAAATATTTTTCGATTTGCGTAATAGAAGTGAGGATATCAGTAATATATGGCGTAGGTACTTTTTTCATGCTTGATAAAATATAACTTCGTCTTTAAGAATATAATCTTTTATAGATGGCTTAATAGTTTTATACTGTACTAAATCTACTTTTGTACCTAATTTGTCTTCTAAATCCAGCTTTAGGCCAACAAAATCAAACAAGCTCATAGATTTTCCTAGCTGAACTAGAATATCAATATCACTATCATCTTTATTATCACCACGAGCATAGGAGCCGAACACAGCGGCTTTTTTGATCCCATACTGGGAAAAAATATCTTTCCTGAGTTTCCCATTTAGTGCGGTTTGTTAAAACTATTTGTCTTCTGTCATTCCCTCCCCCGATCGGAGTCGAGGGCAGGCTCCGGAGGGAATCCAGACGAAATATTCCTTATAAAATGTCTTTATATAAATCTTTCCATTCAGGATTTTTTTCTTCAATAAGTCTTAATTTCCACTGCCGATTCCATTTCTTTATTTGTTTTTCTCTATTTATTGCAGATTCTGGATTATTATGTTGTTCAAAGTAAACTAAATGGTGAACCTCATATTTCTTTGTAAATCCATCAACTTTTTTATTTTTATGCTCCCAGACTCGTTTAACAAGATTATTTGTAATTCCAATGTATATTGTTCCGTTTTTCTGGGAAGATAAAATATAAACATAATATGTTTTACCAGACATACAAGGTAATTATAGACTGGATTCCCGTCTTCACGGGAATGACATTCATCGTAGTGCGGTTTCACACTACTTTTTAACAACAAATATACTGTCAAAACACCTATTTAATTTTGGAATGAAAAAGTGGGAAACTCAGGAGCTCATAGATTTTCCTAGCTGAACTAGAATATCAATATCACTATCATCTTTATTATCACCACGAGCATACGAGCCGAAAACAGCAGCTTTTTTGACCCCATACTGGGAAAAAATATCTTTTGTGTTTTGATATAAATTGTTTGTTTGCATAGTATGCACTATTATAGCATTATTGAGTCATTCTAGATCTGAAAGAAAAAAGAAGGATATTCCAACTTTCCGTTTTGGTTGATAATGACTACACTTGCATATATTCGACAACGATATTTATTATTTTTTGAATATTTTCATTACATGATTTAAAGTATATATTGTCTAGTATTTTACTCCCTTTTTGTCTGATGATATCACTTATTAAAGCGTGAATGAATGATTGAGTGGCAGATTCAATTCCTTCAAAGTTTAGAATAATTTGTTTTTCCACATCCAAAATAGGTATTATTTTGTTAAGTCTAATATCCCGGGCTTTATCTTTATCTTCAGCAAATGTACCCACTATAGGTAGAAGAATTATTTCTTTCATATAAATTTAGGTTTTTTAAAAAATTCTTTTTTTCTTTCTCTCACAGATTTTGAATATGTATCCCTAATTAATTCAAGTAACAACGAAAACTCTTCACGATTATCTAGATTTATATCGACTCCCACAACTGTGCCTTGCCAATAAGGCAAATCTTCATTTTTAGAATGCTTATCTTTAAAGGGATTGCTTTGTAATCGAATTCTTTTTGAGGAGCTCTCCCTTAGTAATTTATACAATCCACTTCCACTATATATGACAAAAAAGTCTCTATTAACCTTAGCAATAGATTTAATAAAGAATAAACCAGCCCCTGCATTAAATTCTGTACCTCCAATCCTATCGGTAGTTCCAGTCACACCAGGAGTCAATGCTAATTGGATAGCTTGAAGATCGTTTGTTACTCTGTACACAGCGCCTATTGAAGATTTAATTCCTATTCCTCTATCTACAATTCCTATTCGAATAGTATTGCTTTTTTTATAGTATTGAGCGCAAAGAATTGCTCCTATATCAGTTCTTGCATGTTCAAAAACATTTCTAGTTAATTCACTCATGATATAACGAATAGGTTCTACTTGATCCGGTTTAAGATGTAATAATGGAATCATTTCAGTTAAAAATTTGGTTAAATGAGCGCTGTCTTTGATCTGAGTTAAAGGTATAAATCTTCCTGCCGCTTCGTGTTCGACTATTTCAATACCAGATTTTATTTGTAATAAATCAAATAAACCCATTCTCTTCAAATAATGTTTTGATGTAGCTTCCATATGTTCACAAGTAATCTGTTCTGGCTTCAATGACAAACCTAAGGCTGCGATCATAGCTAACACCACAGGATGTACAGAAATCCACTTTTTATTAGCAGTAATTTCCAATATATTAGGATTAGATGTATCAAAAGCTCTAAGAAAGGGGTCAATATTACCTAAAAAGGCACTATTTGGTATATGAATTCTCATAATCTAGTTATATTTTACCAGGATTCCCGGTAAAATTCAAGCACTACCAGGATTCCCGGTAAGCTTTTTCGAACGTACCATTCCCGGGAGGAAGATTGCATGCTAATTTTGCTCCCACTCGTGGATATGTTCAGGAACAAGAAACTTCAGTTAGACGTTAGTTTAGCGAACATTCAATCGATCTATTCTATCTTCAATTTATCATTACAACATTAGTTTTAGGGAAGGGGCATTAAGAATTGATATATCTTATTTCACCTCACTTGCGAGAACGTAATCTTCATCTTCGGTAGGAGCTTGCCAATTTTTCAGATAATTATCCAACATTTCTCTGCTAATCTTAAAAGAGTCTTTCGTGAAATTATCGTTTCTTCCCACAACCCTTTCTCGTATCGTTTCTATCGGAGTATCAAGATAGTACATTACCGCTTTAGCACCAATTGTACCCGTTCTTCTTCTCATCTCATCTCGTGTTTCTTTTTCCCAAAATCCCTCGTCAATAATGACATCAATACCTTTCTCAGCAAGTTGGAATGCAACATCCCTTGATAACCCGATGATTTTAGTATCCCATTCGGCATATCCATCGATTGTGGGATCGTTTCCAATTAAACGAATTGACCACTCATCTTTCGTGATTCTCACTGCACGTGTTTTTTTCTCTAGCTTCTTTGCAAAAGTAGTTTTACCTGCACCAATAAATCCACAAATTAGATAAACGATAGGTTGTGTTTTCATAAACGTTATTATACCGGTTCTAAATCAAATTAAGAAACTACGCACATCTTTTGAGGCTATTTGAAGCTAAAAATATATGCTCGCTCTGGTTGCTTTGCCCTCCGTAGTTTTACTCGGCCTTCGTAGCTACTTCGGCGAAGGAGGCATGAAGGAGGGACTTTGTCGGAACTTTTTATTTTGGAATTTAAACTATATCTTCTGACTTGCTAACACCCAAGGGAAAGAATTTTCAGGAAAAGTGAAATTATCCGGTGAACCTATTGTTCTAAAATACTTTTCTTCTATCTCTAAATCCTTCATCAAAGATGGATTGAAAGTATTTTTGGCATATGGGAAACCTTTCAGATCTAATTCCTCTTTACTTAAACTCATAGGAGTATAACAATTCGAAGCGACATCTGACGGATCTGTAATAGCAATTGTGAATCTATCTCCTCCTGATTGTTTTCTGAATTGATCGACTACTTGAGTTAGTTGTATCAGATTCATTCCTGATATTTGCGATTCCGGATCTAAAAAAGATACTGATAAATTAGGCTCATATGCTGCCAAAAGATAAGTTTTATGACTGCCGTCCGGATAATGAATAGTAAAAAGACCATTCATATTTTCCACACTATAAACAAGATCCTTTAATATCGGTGATGCACCTTCAAGTGCTTTAAACGAGCCCTCTACATCAACTGAATCAATTACAAATCCAAACTCCATTAATGCCTGTACTCCGGCATGTCCTGGAGCTTTTACACTACTTGCGTGGTATGCTGAAAATTCTTCGGGAGTGGCAACAACTAATCCTCTATTCTTAGTTAGTACCATTCCTCCTCTATTTCCGCTATATGGTAACTGTGATTCTGTCTCCTTATGTCCATCAGCCCACGCATACATTTTATACTGCGCATATACAGCTTTAACTCCAGGCATATTAGGTAATTGATACTGGGGTCTTGGTAAAACCAACGACCTCTTCTGATTAAGAGGTTTAGCTAAATCGTAAAATAACACATCTAAACCGTTATGTTTTCCCTGCTTTTTTTCTGCACCGACAACCGAAACAGAGTTGGTTACATCAAAAAATAACAACGGGAATTGTCTCTTTCCCTTAACTGCCTCTAAAATTTGCACTGAATCTGATACTTCTGGCATCCATTCTTCCTGTTGATATTTAGAAACCTCCGGGACTCTTAAAGTTATTTCACCATTGCCGATTCTCAGTTGGGACTCGACAACCTGCTTTACATCTTCAATTATTTTTCCTGATTGTAGTGATCTTGCTGTTTTATCAACAAATTCTGGATGATCGTTTAGTACTTGGAAACTTTTTGCTCCAATCACAGTCGCAGTACTAGCTAAAGCAAGTTGCAGAAATTTTCGGCGACTCATCGATGGCGCTTTCTTTTTAGGTTCAGCTAAAATTTCTTCTTCTTGCGTCTGTACTTCTTGAGGTTTGATTCCTTCTTGCTCACTCATAGATCCAGTATAACAAAGTTCCCACGTACACCTAAGGTTTAGAAGACGAAATTGATGTAGTTGTCTAAATTGATTGGCTCGAGAATCGTAACTCTAATATAACCATGCAATTAGCTTGTTTAATCAAGACATTCGAAGATTTTAGGCTTGTAGGTCAAATCAGAGAGGAAATAGAAAAAGTCCAAATTTATAATACTTGCGTTTCAGGGTAATCAGAACAAGAAGAATTTTGTGTCTTTATTGCTTCCTTTATATTTCCACCCATTTCTTTATTCCATCTTTCTTGTCTAGCCGTGGAAATATTATTATCCATTTTTAAATTATATTCACCTAGAGAGCTAGAAAGCAACTTTACTGTTGGAGCAGTCAATGCAAGAAAAGCTTTAATTATCTAAAATAAGTCTCATTGGCAAACTTAAACTGTTCTATAAACAATTTTTTGATTTCATAAATACTTTCCTGCTCGTAAAACAAAATTAAAGCCTTTTTAAATTCGTCTTCGTCAACACTGCGATATGAAAGTGGATATAAATCGTAAGCTAACAAAATCGCATTAGTCAGCATTCTGGCAGTTCTTTTGTTACCATCTGCATACGGCTGAATATAAGGAATCATAAAATGAACAATCAGGGTCTTTTCAAAAGGGCTTTTACTCCTATTTACAACATTAATCGTTTGTTCAAAAACCTCTTTTGTCTGATGTTCATTATCAAGAGGGTGATAAGTTGTTCCGGTAATTCCCACTGCTTGTTTTCTGATACCAGAAGAAATTCCTAACCCTTTAGTTAAAATATTATGCAGCTGGTTAATTACTGAAACAGAAATAGTTTTAAAGTCATTTTTTGCTTTTAGTATTTCTTCAAAAGCTGCTTTATGATTAAGAATCATCACTGCCTCATCTTTACTTTTGCCAGTTGCTTCTTTTTGTTCCTTAATTAAAGACTCTGTTTCCAGCAGCGTATAAGTATTGCCTTCAATTTTGGATGATTTCCAAGACAGTTCAATAACAAACCTTTCCAGTTCCCTTTTCAAAAGGTCAGGACTTAGTTTAGTTGTCTTTTCTTCAAAACTTAATGCCACTTTATCTAAGATGTTTATTTCTTCCGGCGTCAATAAATCATGCAAATTTTTAAATATCTCAAAATCAAATGATTTTCTGGCACCAGTTCTATTATCTGGATCATCAGCGAAATATCTTTCAAGGTTAAACTCGCGAAGAAGCTTATTTGAAACTTTGGGAAAATAGATTGTAGCTCTAGCCTTCCCTGTGACACTAAGCAGTTTTTTAATCAATAAAACATGAAGATCCCTTATAATCGTTGGCTTTGAAACGGGATATAATTTAGAAACTTTTTCCTGAATTTCTTCCCTAAGAAGTCCTTCCGACTGGTTAATTACATTAAGAATGTATTTTTGCCTGGTAGTTAATACCGTCTCATCCATACATATTATCGTATCATATTGAAACGATTTATCAAGAGATATTTATTGGTATATTAAGTGCTATCTGGCTCCCCGCTTGGGATATTGCTCGAACCGAAAAGTGGTTAAGATGCTATTTATTTATGAAATGAATTCCTTGCAGAATAAAACCAGATAAAAAGAATCGCATAGATTATGAGTGTATAACTAAGACTTTCAGTAATGCTAAAACCCTGTCCCATATTATAAATAAATAGGATAATTGATAGTGCAATCAGCAAACCTAATGAATAGATTCCCATTAACTTTCTTTTCATAAGCCCGTAACCTGTCGTCAATAGAAGAACTCCTTCTGTAAGAGATAGTATGCTTAAATTTTTTGGAGAACCTTCGACAAATGAATTTCCAACAATTGCAAATAGAAGTGTAACGAGCCCAAAGATTAAAAATACAATACCGAAACCTGAAGCATTTGAATATGCGTCTAAAAAGCTTTTTTTAGTTGTTGCCATGTAATTTTATTATATATTAACGTAAAAAAATATCAATAGAAGTTTGTTTATTGAACCAATAAATTTATTGGATTGTTCTGGCAATCTATTTAAGATGCTCACTAAGTTGGATGATTTTCGAACTTATGACTGGCTCGGCAAAAATTATTTTGAAAATTTAGAAAGGAAAGTAATCGTCTGCTTTCCTTATCATAATTAAACTACAAAAGTATTATTCAAATGAACCGATATACTCTTTATAAGAAAAAATTCTGTTCCTTTTTTGACCAGTTAATTCATTTAATATTCCTTTTTTAACAAATTTATCTACCAATAAGAGAGCATTAGGATTTGATAAGGATACCAATTTTTCAACATCCTTAATTCTTACCATAGGGGTTTTATAGAGAGCCTTCAGCAATACCATACCTTTTTCAGAAGATTTACCTATTCCAGCAACTATATTTAAATGATGATCTCTTAACTCTCTAATTTTTCTAGCAGTTTCTACAGATTTTTCTGAAGTATCTATAATTCCCTGCATAAAAAACTTGAGCCATCCTTCAATATCATCTTTTTTACGAAAATCATTTAATCTGTCATAGTAATCTTGTCTGTGATCTTTAAAAAAATCAGATAAGTATAGAAGTTGTTTTCTCAATATTCCTTGTTGACAAAGATAAAACGTAATCAGTAATCTACCAATTCGTCCATTACCATCTAAAAAAGGATGTATTGTTTCAAATTGCGCATGAATAAGTCCGATTTTGATTAACATCGGGACTAAAGAATCATCATGCATATAATTCTCAATATTAGCCATTAAGCGCATCACTTCTGTGTGTGGAGGCGGGATAAATTTTGCTGTTTGCAAATTACTCCCACCCACCCAGTTTTGAGATATTCTAAATTCTCCAGGAGTTTTCCATTCTCCTCTAACACCATGCAATAGTGTTTTATGTATTTCTTTAATTATTCTTAATGACAAAGGAATTGTTTGCAATCTCTCTAATCCATAATTCATCGCAGATATATAATTAATTACTTCATCTACATCTTTATGTGTTTCGTCGTTTTCTATTCTCGCCTCTGCTTTAAGAACATCTATAAATGTTGCTTGGGTTCCTTCAATTTGGCTTGATAGTGTTGCTTCTTTTCTAACATACATTAATATAAAAAAATCGACGATATCCTTCGGTAAACTATCGGCCACACCATCTAGTCTGCCTAATGCAATATCTGCTCGTGAAAGCAATGTTTGTAATTCAGGATCAATATTTACCTCAAATGGTAATTGATTCGGAATAAAGGCTGTATATCTGGAAATCCCCTCAAGTTGATTAATAAATGTACCGGTTCTCATAAATCTATCCATAGATAATTAATTTTTTATCTATGTTTAGTAGTATAAAACATAGATTTGTTTTTGTCAACTTAGCCTAAACGTAGATTAGAATTTTCATATCAATGGGAATGAAGATTAATTATAGATTTAAAAAAATCCGAAAAAATCGTAGAAATGCTCGCTCTGGTTGACTTTGTCGAAACTTTTTATTCTAGCTCATGTAGCCATACCATTTAACTTTTCATAAGTTTCTCTTAATCTTTCAGCTGTATATTTTACTTCAGGTTTTATATCTTCTCGTGCATAATGAGCTACATGTCCCATTTGATTTCCAAGCATATGAAGTAATAATCTTTTTTCAAATCTATCATGAAACATTTCATTATCTCCATATCCTTTTCTAAATTTGTCCATATTTATAAATCGAGCATCCATATAAAGGCGCGCAAAATCATGGATAGGATGATCCCCTCTATACATTCCAAAATCAATAATTGCAATAATATTTAGATTATTATCAATAAAAATATGTTCTTCTAAATAATCTCCATGACACAGTACAGGTTGCTTACACGTAAATTCATCTCTATATATTTCCAGATATTTGATCATTTGTTTAAGTTCTTCTTCAGTAAATCCACTTTGAATAAGGAAACTACTTTCTTTGCCCCGATCTACTACATCAGAGTTTGCTAACTTATACCATTCAGTAAAATCCCAGATTCCACTCTCATGCCTTTTATAAAAACCGTCTACTTTTACTGAGTGTAGCTTTCTCAGTGCTTTACCGGCGCTTTCGTAGATTTCATCTAATTGTTCTGGAGTAAGTTGTTTTTTTATTTCGCCTAATGGTTGCCCGACAACTTTTTTTTGAATCATATATTCATATTCTTTGTCATTCACTTGAAAAGTACCTACTTTATATACTTCAGGAACAGGAACACCAGCATTTTTATACTGATTAATTACCCATTCCTCTTGCTTCATACTAGATTCGCCAAAATGTTTTATCCTTATAATTGAAGTATTTCCTTCTTTCGTTTCTATTTCATAGACTTCATTATCATAGCCTTTAACTATTTTTTTTCTACTTATTGGAGATAAATTTGTAGCTTTTTGTACTAAATTAAAAATGATATCTTCAGGAGTATTAAAAGTATCATGTCGAGATGATAATGAGTTGTCAGAATTGGACATTTATGCAAAGTATATCAAAAGTTCCGACGTACACTTGTGGTCACGAAGTTAAAGATTACTATGAAAGTCTAAAGTCAAATGCTCCGCCTGATGGACGAAGTTAGAACCTCATTTTTACTACTTAATTACTAAAAGCCACCCTCATTATTGAGAGTGGCTTCATATTTTTAAATCCATTTATCCTTCTATTTCAACTTGAAAACCGCCGTAAGCCATTCGTTTCATGTCAAAAGGCATGGGCATATCTTTGTTTCCTTCCATCTTCTTGTTCATTTCTTCCATCACTTTAGCATTGACCTCATCTCGATGTTCTTTGGATTTAAAGACTATAAAAGAAAACCAAACTGTCTCATCACTTTTTGCTCCAGTCATTTCAGTGAATGCACGTGCTTTCTCACCGCCCATTTCTTGTGGGACAAGGTCATCACCACGGCATTCATAGTATTCAAGCGCGCCATGCTTCATCCACGTATCGCGACCGCCTTCTGCCATTTTTTTATATTCATCAGCTTTGTCTTTTGGAACTACAAGCACAAACCCATCTACATATTTTGCCATAATTATTCACCTCCTTTTCCAATAAATATTTCACTAGTATTATGCCATTTACCAAAACTAATCGCAATGCAATTTTTTTGAAGAGTAGTGGAATAAAATCTTGAATATCAAATCATTAAGAAGTAGCTATTGCACAGTTCGAGTCATGAATGAAGTCAATCAATTTGATATAGTTTTTTTGAGGCTATAAAATTTTGCTCGAGGATCGCAACGTTAATATAACCAGTCAATTTGTGCGTATATTCAAGGTTTTTGAGGATTTTAGGTTCATTAGCCAACTACGGGAAGAGATCGATCAATTATCTAATTATTTCCCAGTTGTTAAGAAAGCGATCTAGCATTTTTTCTTTCAATACATAATGCTCTTCTCCGTTTTTATTGTGTTTGATGTAGATCAAATAACCGTCATCTGTATCTTCTATAATTTTTTCTCTTATCCAGTCATTAATTATGTGATAAGGAATAATAAGAAAATCTCTTTTTTTATCAGTTAAAAGTACAAATATATAGTAAACTTCGCCACTTCCTGTCTTTTCAAATGAGCTCTTAGTAATTTTGATTGCTTGATTATTGCTCAAATCCTTATGTTTCACTTGGAAGTAATAGGTTTTATTATTCTTAATGGCAAGAATATCCAAACCAACATCGACTGGAACATTCGCTGCTTGAAATTTGCGATAAAGTAATTCTGCTAATACATGTAACTCTGCTGCTTCTCCCCAAAATCTGTTTTTTGGTAAGTTCTCATCATTCTCTTGCTGGTTTGATGCAGACTTAGCCTCTTTAAAAAATAAGGATTTATCTTTAATGCCAGCAAGTTCCCTTGCCT
>MFZZ01000038.1:0-312 GCA_001789555.1 Candidatus Roizmanbacteria bacterium RIFCSPHIGHO2_12_FULL_38_13 | reverse complement strand
TTCATCGTGTTGTATGTGCAATACCGTAGGAATTTGTCCCAATTCTCTATTTAGATCTTTCAAATATTGCAGCAACTCTTCATTGCTAGTATTCATGGCTGCAGCTAATTTAGAAGAAGGCAGCCCTGCGGCTTTTAGTGCGTTAGCGAGTGTTCTAAAGTGGAACGAGGTGTAGTAATTTAATTTCGGGATTTTTTTAAGATCCTCGCCAGTAAGATACTTTTTTGTTTTTAATTGGGAAGCTAGTTTTTTTAAATTCTCAACTACTTTTTGTCTGTCCATAACTAGTTAATTGACAAGCTAAATTTGGTT
>MFZZ01000037.1:12375-24877 GCA_001789555.1 Candidatus Roizmanbacteria bacterium RIFCSPHIGHO2_12_FULL_38_13 | reverse complement strand
CCAGGCACTGCTTGATCTGGAGTATTTTTATCCTTATCGGCAAGCTTTTTACTATCGTAATGTGTCCCAAGCAAAATACGCCGCTTTTGCGTCGGATATAGTCGGGCAACGATGTTTGTTAATTTATTAACTTCTCCATTTTTTGCAGTATGTTCCCAGATTTGAGTACTGACTTCTGGAGTAAACTCTTTCATTTCGGCTAAAATAAAATCTTGTACTTTTGCATGCCCTTCTGCGCTTAAATACCTCGGTCCATAGCGAAGTTGTTGCGCGACAAGAGCTAACATTTCTTCTGCAATTGAAGATCTCACATCGAAACTTTTTTGCAAAATTCGACCGGTTAAATACTCAACTGGAGAAAAATTATCAGTGAGTACAGGATAAACAGAAAGTTCAAATCTCTTTGTATCAATGATTTGATTTCTAAGAGAACTAATTATTGGATTAGGATGTTTTGCTATTGATGGCAAGCTTAAGTCAATTTCTTTGTCGCTGTTGTAACCTACAAAGACAATATTTTGTGATTCGCGTTTTATTGGAGAATCAACCGCAAAAAAAAAACTGTTGGGAAAAACTGTCTGAAAAGTCCTTATTTCTGACATAATGAGCGATGGCTGTTGTCTTGATAAATCTCCTATCATGCTGGCTATAAAAATTCCATCAAAGTTGAGCTTTTCCTTTGCGATTGTAAAAAATTCTTGTGTCGTAAAGTGCGCTGGAACTGAAAATAATGAATAATATACATCACTAAAAATCAAATCATATTTTTTTTTAGAATTTTTGAGAAGTTGACGACCGTCAATTGTATCATTCTGTAGACGTGATGTATCAGATAACTTGAAATATTTTTTTGAGAGCTCAAACAATGAAGGTTCTATTTCGGCTACTTCTACTTTAACATCTGGTAACTCCGCGAGCAATGCTTTAGGAATTGAGTAAGCGCCGCCACCTATAACAAGAGCATTTTTTACTTTAGGAGTAAAAATTTTATAGATAGAATAATATTTGGTATAGTCAAAAACTAGATCTGTCTGATCATCGGAGTCGAGAAACATTGCCCCGGAACTACTCCTGTCTTGCTGGAAAAATCTCGTCGGTCGACCGAAAGCAACTCCATCATAAATGGTAATCTTTTCATAAACTCCATCTTTGCTATAAACGTCATTTTTATTTTGCTTAAATGGAGTGAAGAATATCACAACTACAATAAGTATAAATATGAAGATAGCACCTTTTGTATATTTTACATTTAATCCAAGAAGTGGTATAAACCCAAGAAAAAATAAAATTACTCCGACAGTAATAATAATTTGATTTATTCCAAATTTTGGTATAAGTACAAACCCTGCCAGCAAACTCCCTATGATACTTCCAAGCGTTGACCAAAAAAATATTTTTCCGGCCACACTCCCAACTCCCTGTTTGGGAAAATGAACGCTCTGCAATTTTATTGCGTATGGAGACAACATGCCAAGCAACAATCCAGGAAGTAGGAATAAAATCATCGAGGAGACTAATGGCCCTGCAGACATAGAAAAATTTGAGCTTAAAATCGGTAAGAAAATATTTCCAATAATATAAAGCAGAAGCAAAGTAAGCCCACTCAAAAGAATTATCCCAAAAAACCAGCGATATGATGGATGTCGATCGGCCATTTTACCACCGGCATAATATCCGAGACTTAATGCAGCTAAAATAACGCTTATTACGCTTGATACAGTAAAGATAGTATTACCATAATATGGAGACAAAATACGTACAGCAACTACTTCGACGATCAGTACCGAAGCACCTGTAATAAAAACTACAAAAAGCAAACCATTTTTCTTAATAAATCTCATAATTATGATTAAATGTACTGTCTCATCAAATTACTGAAATTCTGCGTTTAGCATAATTCAGGCATGGATGCAATTGTATTGGTTATAATTCATAAGTTATACTAAACATATTCTACCCTATGCACGAAGAAACATCTTTTGATCAAAAACTACAGCTGGTCAAGGAGACCAAAAAACCAATTGCCAAAACAAGACTTTGGTTTGACATGATTGTTTATAGCCTCATACTATTTATTGTTGTTTCTGGTTATTATCTAATTCAACGAGGTTCATTTAGCTTAGCCTTATTCAATCAAGTGATCGCTGATGTCGGTATGCTACTTATGGGACTTTCCTTTGCTCTCTCCGGCATCTGTTATTTCTGGAACTTTGCAGATCACTATATTATTTATCGAAAACAACTTGGAGTTGTGGGTTTTGCCTATGTAATATTACATGGTCTAATCTCACTTTTTTTTATACCGGAAAATGCTCCGATTTTATTTTATTATCTGGAAAAGGAAACTATATTGGCTTTCATCAGTGCTTTCATTGCCATATCTATATACACGATGATGGTCATCGTTTCAACAGATTCTATGATTCACAAGCTCGGTGGACATACTTGGCGGATACTGCTTCGTGTTGGCTACATTGCTTATGTTTTTTCACTTCTTCATATGTGGCTCAATAGTTATCCTTTTTGGCTAAGATATTTGACTGGACAAGGACGCTCACCATTACCGTCATTTGGACTTCTGACATTTTTGGTAGGTGTTTTCGTAATCGTTCTTCGCCTTGCAGTTTGGATCTCGACATCAAGAAAAAAAGAAATGATACAATCTTCATCATCATGAATCCTAAAATACTCAATCATTTCAAAAAAAACGATGTAATTTTATATGAGGCGGCACTGACCTACGATGAACCGCTCGAACTTAAAGTGAGAGATGATCTTTTTTTACATCTTTGTAAAGACATCATTGGTCAACAACTTTCTGGTCGCGTCAGTGACGTGATATTTGGAAGATTTGTAAAATTATTTCCGACTAAAAAACTTTCACCTAAATTGGTACGGAAAAAATCTGTTGAAGAGCTGCGATCGGTCGGTATGTCGTACGCTAAAGCGCGCTTTATCATCGATCTTGCAACTAAAGTTGATGACAAAGTGGTAAAGCTTGAACATCTTGAAAAAAAGTCAAATGAGGAAGTGATCGTAGAACTGACAAAAGTCAAAGGCATCGGACCATGGACTGCAGAGATGTTTCTTATGTTTTCTCTGGGTAGACCTGATGTGTTTTCGACAGGTGATCTGGGACTGAAAAGGGCAATTCAAAAACTTTATAAAATCAAAAAAGAGCCAACTGCAAAACAGCTACTTAAAATCAGTGCCCCATGGTCGCCTTATAGAACTTATGCTTGTTGTGTACTGTGGGACTCAATTGATGGATAGAAAAAGGTAAAACATTGAGCTTGGTCAAGAAGTAGCAAATTCATTCTTAAAGATTAGGGGAAGCGATTCAATGCTTTGTAGCATATGACAGCGTGGGTCAAAAGTGAGATATTTAGAATATTTTGTTGGAACGATTGCAACCGGTAGGCCAGCTTGTAAAGCGTATTGATCGGTAAGAGTGTCTCCAACATGTAAGCATTCGTTGGGTCTTACACCATAATGATTAGCAATCGCGTAAAAATATGCAGGATTACTTTTTCTTCCTGGTACGAGTCTGCCGTGCCCTATGAAGCTGAAAAATTCGGAAAGAGAAAAATGTTTAAGATATCTCTGTATTTGTGATTTATTTTCTCCAGATCCTGTAGCAAGATGCACCATGCGGGAAAGATTTTTTAGAACTGAAAGTACACCGTTTTTCATTTTCATATTGGCGATCATGCGATCTCCATAATAACATTCATTCATTTTTTTCTTCACCTGGGTGATCTGTTTTCTTGAAAGAGAAAGACTATAAATGCAGTCATCGAAACCGTGAACTGCATAAAATTCTGGGTCAATTTGTACTCCAATCACTTGTAGTACCTTTTGTAAATACGTGAAATATATCTCATCGGTATTAAACAGTACGCCATCTACATCAAAAATAACTACTTTAATTTGCATGATAATTAAAAACTAACCTACAGCATTTTCTTTTTTCTTTAAAAATGAAAAATCCACCTGCACCAAATGTCATGTCCATAACTCTCACTAAAACACCAAAAGTAGAATGAAGCTCCCTCGAGCTAACGCTTGGAGTTTTACGCGAAGGGGATAAATGGATGAATTTAGAGTATATCTTGGAGGAATCAGCATGGAGTATAGTTTACCAAATATTGCCTAATATTACCTAATATTGCCAGATATGTCCTTCATGAATTCAGCCAGCTTCGGGGCTATTTCCCGATTAGCCTTTGTATTTGGATGCGAGTCACGCGAAAACCAGGGACAATAATCACGTCGAAGCATATTGGCATTTTCTCCTATTTTATCTGCTAGCAAATCAAAGAAGTCAAAAACTTTTAAGTTTTTACTGCCTTCAATCAGCTCGCTTTTCATCCAATTTGCAAGCTCTCGAGCTCGTTTCGCCCAGTCAGGTCTTGTAACTTCTAAACGTAAAGGCGGTGACGTAAAAACGATAAATAATTTATCGGGATATTTTTTTAGAGAATTTGCTACCTGTGTGTAGTATTTTTTATGCTCTTCAAGTTTTTCATCTGACTCGATTTTTGTAGTCGGAAAACAATTTTTGAACATGATGATGTCGTGATTAAGTATTTGTTTAAGAGTAAAACTAGTAGGATCTCGCGAGAAAATGTCTGCGTACTCACGAGGCGAATTGTTACTTAGGACTATGTCGAAATCTTCTCCGGTAATCTGTCCGTTTTTATCAGTCAACCCTGTATGAAATGTGAACATCGCAAGAAGTCTCGGAAAAATCGGATACAAATTGTATCCATGATCCCAAAACTCAATATTCTGTAGTTTTTCTCTTACTAAATCACGAACCTTTCCATACTTTATCAAGTTGCCACCAGTCGAGTGATGGATGAATAGAAGCTTTAGATTTTTGGTCATCAAAAATATTATACTGATATTAATGTCCACAAAAACAATAACCCGTATCATCATAGGCGCAACGATTTTCGTCCTAGTCATTATCATCTTCTACGTCCAATCAAATCTACAACAAAACGTTGATCGTGAGATTGTCGTCGAACCTGAACAGGTCGAAGCAACCGAACCAAAAAAAAGTAAAGATTCGATGACCACCGATCGTCTGCAGGAAATTGAAGACAGTATCGCCAAACTCGAAAGAAATGAAGTAGATCAAGATCTGGCTATAAAAGACCTTTCCGAAAAAAATGAAGCCACTGTAGCCGCGTCTTCAACTGCTTCCGACCATAAAATACTGACAACGACGAATGCCAAAGGATCGAGTTTTACTACCACTTCTACAAGCTATTCACCCATGGCCATGTTTGTCAATATTAACTGTCCAGTACAATGTACGCTGTGGATAGAATTTTACACCTCTTCTAAAAACAATTCTGCAAATAATGTTAATACTTACGGGGTTTTTCTAAACGGGCAAGATCAATCGACATACAGCCAGGCAACTATTCCTGTTGCAAACGGGAGTGTTTCGATCGCTTTAAATACTTCTTTATCAGTGGCGGCAGGGACACACACAGTCGAGATCAAGACCAAAACTTCGGGTGGGACGCTGACATCAGATGTATCGTCATTGCAGGTGATGGGGATTGAGAGGTAAAATTCTGTGTGGTACAAAATATATCCTTATCAAAAGCTAGACGCATATCTTCGCAATGCAAAATAAGCTCTAACAATATGATAAAATAGTGTCACATCGGGGCGTAGTTTCCGCTAAAAGCGGATCCGCCTTTGGCGGACAGATGGCTTATGAAAAACTGGTATGTTTATTTTATGCAGACTAGACAGAATAATAAGGTATATGTAGGTAAAACATCAAAAGAACCAAATGTAAGAGTAAAAGAGCATAATAATGGAACAAATACTTGGTCAAAAAATAATGGACCATTTAAACTTGTGTACTATGAAAAGTATTTTTGCTTAAAGGATGCAAGTCAAAGAGAACTTTTTTATAAAACAGGGTTAGGACGTAATTTAAAAAAATTAATTGTAGATTATTTAATATCTATCACATAACATTCGGGGCGTAGTTCAGATGGCCAGAACGTACGCTTTGGGAGCGTAAGGTCGCGAGTTCAAGTCTCGCCGCCCCGACTAGACAAAGTAGTGTATCAAGATTTACAAAAGTTTTTTTACTTCTTGTTGAAAGAATAGTTTTACTTTGTTCCAATCCAGAGGTTCTATCATTTCCGGCATTACATCTTCTTCTGCATCATCGAAATAAATAAAACTTTTCAATAGATGCAGTCTATTAACCTCTATCTCCGCATATTTTTTTTTAAATAAATCCAAAAGTTCGTGTAAGGGTTTTTCGCGCTGGCAAATTGTATAAAGATCAATAAAATCACGTTTTTTGCCCCGTGAAGAAATGGCATCAATTTTCATGCAGCCAATATCAATGGTACTAGAGATCTCGATATTTTGAAATTGTGTAGTTTGATTAAGTAGTTTATAGGGATATTCAAAAAAACTCAGTTTCACTTTATTAAGTTGTCCATTAAACGTTTTAAAATCGTTTTGAAATATCTCAAGCTTACCTGCATCTTTTAAAGATGAGATAATAACTTCCGGTTGTTCAGCATGAGGACTAAAAAAATCTAAATCATGAGAGAAACGATGACCAAAATGTAATGACAAAGCTGTTCCTTCGGCTAAATAGTATTTGGCAACAAAGGAAACTTTAGTTAATAGTTCCAGATTTGCCTGTGTTTGTTTTGAAAGTCCTTTTGTAAACACAAAATATCTTGAGGATTAATATCAAAATATAATGAGTAAAACACTCCACTTTTGCGACTTAGTAATTTTGATGTACGAATGACTTTGTTAATATCTTGAGGAGTATAAATTGAATTAATCCAACGTAGCGCTTCCTCATTACCATACTCAAGTAAACGTTCAATAATATATTTTTTGTTAGTTTGTATATTGATTTTTTCTGGCTGAACATCCCAGAAATATTTAGTAATGTATGAAGGCAATGTTTGTTCGATCATACCAATATTATAACTCATTTTGGCCTTAAAAAGTTAGTCTCGCCGCCCCGACTTTGGACCTTTGTAAAAATTTAATATTGATTTCGCAAGACAGCTTATAGAAAATTTAAACTAGTAGACTATTAGTAATTCAAAATAATTTTGATTATTGCAACGAGTGCAATAATTGTCCAAATAATATTGAGAACTCCTGGTTGATATGCTTTTTTATATAGAGAAATAAGCGCAATCCCGATAGCTCCTGTTAGGTTAAGAAGTTGATACAAAATACTATTCGACTGAATAAATGAAAAACTTACTAAAGCATAAGCGCCAACAATTGCTATAGTTCCATACCATCCAATAATCTCTATAACTCTTTGTTTCATATAGCTAGTATATCAACATATGAACAATCAATAATTTTACTTACGAAAGTATAATGTTTACCAAATACAGGTTAAAATAAGATATGGATGGTAATCCCGAAGTGCCGTTAATTCAACAACCCATACTACCTAATACAGAAACTAAAGAAACTACTCTTCAGGATCAACGTAATTTTACATTTATAGTAGATGCTACCAGTAGATTAGATTATTTACCTGCCGATGTTACAAACAAAATTAAAGAGTTTATAGAGGATCACAGTGATAACTTTAACATTCAAATACAAGTAAATGGTGATAAAGTTTCAATTTTAAATCAAAGTGAAGGTACATGGTATATCTTGGATAAAACTGAGCATATAGAAGAGAATTTTGAAGGAGAGAAAGTATTAGTAACTTCACCCAATATATTAGAAGTTGAACCGGGTGCCAGTATTGCGATTGATAATCGTTTGAGTGATTATAGTGTTCATTTCGGTTCAAAAAAATCTGTTGAGTCCTACGATCCTTTATCACCAAATTATCGCATACCGTTAATAGATGTTTTTTGTCTTGCTCAAAACACACCACTAGATGACATTAAAATAAAACCTTCAAGTTGGGTAAAATTTAAAGAAAGATTAAGTGGAACAGATGAATATTCAAGGCGAAGATACCAAGTGGAAATGAATAGGGTAATTCGTTCACAGCGTGTTTTCATGGAAAGGGCAGATATTCCCAAAAAATCTATCGATAAATATGAAGAATCTTTACTTAATGGCGAAATGGAAATTGTTCATCTTAATTCTGCAGGCAAATATGATTCTCAAAAAGGTGTAATGCAGTTTGGATATGATCCTAAACTATTTCACAGAAATTATAAGGGAGTATCCAAGATTATTGCACATGAAGCAGTTCATTATGATCCGAAAAAATCCTTCTTTATTAAAGAATTTGAATCAGCTATAAAAAAATGTTCAAATTTGTTTGAAGAACCTGCAGATCTGCCAGCACGAGCTGCATTAGAAGGGTTTACTGAATTTATTACTCACTTGATAGATGATGAACCGGTAGAACACAGCGATTATAAAGATATTTCTTATTCTGATGCTGTCGCTGTAGCAAGAGATATATATCTAACAATTGCACAAAAAAAGGTAAAAAATATGCCAACTTAGTAATGAGTTATTTCAATTTAGGAGATTATAATTCGTTTATGCAATTTTTTAATGAAGGTTTAGAATTACAGTTAGGTCAAGCTCCAAATTATTTGTACGATCATTTTAGAGGTTTCAAAACACGTGATCAATTAGAAGGAAAATAAATATGTCAACTATCTAGATTAATAGATATACCTAAAGAGCATATTATTATCAAATTTTAATCTTTCCTTTTCCCAACAACATAATATAGTAGCCGTCAACAGTTCAAGATCCATCGCTTTCTCGAGGCCATTTTTTTAAATACTATTCCGATTTTGTAGTTGTAACATTCATTATCGGTTTTTTCGTCTCGATCACACTTACAGCAATATCTTTAATTTGTTGTGTAGCTCTTTGCAGTTGCTGCTTCAGATCTTTTATTTCTTCATTCTGATTTGTTATTATTTTCTGCAAATTTGAAATAGTCAGTTGACGTATTTTTTGTTCTCCTTCAATTCCCTTTCTCTCTAAGTTATATTCAGTTTCTAGTTCGTGCCTTACACTTTCATCAGTTTTTTTGATTGCTTGTACAACTTTTATTTCAAGTTGCTTTTCGAGCGTGGTCACTTGTGTCTGTAAATTTTTAAACTCTTCTTCTTTCTCCAGGATATCTTGCTCACGTTTTTGCAATGCTGTCTCGATTTGTTTCCTTTTCTCCCTATATTCATCTTCTTCTTTCTGACGTTTTATTTTGAGATCATATGTATATTCTTCTTCCTCACGTTTCTTTTGTTTTTGTAACTCTATTTTTTCTGCTTCCCATTCCTCACGTATTCCATTCATTTTTTTCTCTAATGTAAGCTCTTCTTCTTCTTTAATAGTTATAAAGTTCTGTAAAGTAGTTGCCTGAACTTTAATCTTATGCATCAGTTCTATTTCTTTTCTTATCTTATCTGACTCATCCTTCAGGATATGTAACTTTTCTGATTCTTCAACAAGTCTGTCCACAATCTCACCAAGATTTTTATTTATCTCAAGTCGAAGTCCTCCTAGTCGACTTACTACTTGGTTTGGAGTTTGAGAAGTAACTTTCTCCGCATCTTTTTTCTCCTTAGAAGTAATTAGTTGCATACTTTCACCATCTCTTTCTGCTAACTCTTTCGTAAGTTGTTCATAAGCAGTTAAAATTTCTTGTTTTGTACTTTTGGCAGAAACTGCGGTTTTTGGCATAGTGATAGTATGAATAGATAATTGCAACGATTATATCAAATAATCGATGAAATACAAACACGGCATGATGAAGGTAAGAGTTCACACTTCTTGACACACACCTGCCTGCCGCAGGCAGGTTGTCATTCCCGCGCCGTGCCTGCCGGCAGGAAGGCAGGAATCCATTCTCCAGACTATTTCAACAATCTGGATCCCCGATCGGGTCGGGGATGACACACAATAATAATTGATATATTATGATAGAGTTTTGTCAAGACTTGTGAACTCTTACTTACTTCTCGACGCATTGATAATATGTACATAATGTACTAATATAGAAATATGACACTTACTGTATCTATCGGAAAATTCCGTCAAAATATTGCAGATTATATTGCAAAAGCAAAAGAGGGTCATATTATTGTTTTAAAAGATGAAAAAAAAGGGCAGGAAATTGGCCAGCTTGTAGGTAAAAAAACGTTTAATCCTCAAACTTTTGAAAATGCTATTCACAATGTTTCAGGAATTTTTTCTGCCAAAAAACACCCTGAATGGAAAACAAAACAGGATGTAATAAAATGGGTCAAACAAGGTAGACAAATTGCCGATCGTAACTTCTAAAAATATGTATTTAATCGATACTGACATACTTATATGGGTATTACGAGGAAATAAAGAGTACCAAGACCTCCTGCTTGCGCTTAAAGATAAAGCGGCGCTATCTATATCCACGATAACCATTGCGGAAATATATAAAAATATTTTCCCTTCTGAAATAGTTAAAACCGAAAATTTGTTCAATGAGTTTCAAGTATGGGATGTGACGACGGAAGTAGCAAAACAAGGAGGATTATACTGGCAGCAGTTTGTAAAGCAGCTACGAACTCTTAATCTAACGGATTGCCTTATTGCAGCAACAGCACATATAAATAATGCAACACTCGTCTCTTTGAACTTAAAACATTTCCCTATGAAAGATATTCAAGTTGTAATACCTTGATCCTATTTCTAGTAAATATATTCACGTAGATTATTATTCTTACAATCCAATACATTTATATTCAGATTAGCGTTATCCCAATTTTCAATTATTTCCTTCATCAAAAGTTCAAGGTTCTCTGCTTCCTCTCGACAAACATATATAATGTATTCATGTTCCCACGCGTAAAAAATCGTCACCTTTTTATCACCCCTTTTCTCATCATTCTTCTCATTATTGCAATTCAAACTGGCATATTGGAATACAAAAAATCACTTTCATTTGAAGACGTTGCCGGAGCAACAACCGCTGTAACTGAAGTCGATTTTTCAAAAATGGAAAAAACAAAAGTTATTGAGGTGGTTGATGGTGACACGATAAAAATTGAAGAGGGAAGAACAGTTCGCTACATAGGAGTTGATACTCCAGAAACCAAACATCCAAAAAAGCCGGTCGAGTGTTTTGGACGCGAGGCATCCGATGCGAATAAAGCATTGGTTGAAAATAAATATGTTTATATTGAAAAAGATATTTCAGACATCGACAGATATCAAAGAATCTTGAGATATGTTTATCTCCCTAATCCCGAAAACACTGGTGAAGCGATTTTTGTGAACGAATACCTGGTAGAGCAAGGCTATGCTCACCTACTTACCTACCCGCCTGATGTTAAATATAATGAGATTTTTAAAGCCGCGGAAAAGATAGCGCGAGATGAAAATCGTGGACTTTGGGGAAAATGTAACTGAATCTACTTCCTTTTTAAATACAATACAGCAATAAACGTAGTGATCGGTACCGCGGTGACAATTCCGATACTGCCGACAAGCGTCCTTACAATCTCTGTTGCGACGATCTCCATACTTATTACTTCAC
This sequence comes from Candidatus Roizmanbacteria bacterium RIFCSPHIGHO2_12_FULL_38_13, assembly GCA_001789555.1. GTDB lineage: Bacteria > Patescibacteriota > Microgenomatia > UBA1406 > GWC2-37-13 > CAYNLS01. The sequence goes on along the minus strand of MFZZ01000037.1, from coordinate 13,344 downwards.
TGTATGAAAATCGCGAAGTGTTGAAAAGAACAAACAAAGGCAATGCGGCACCAGTGTACACAAGAATTAAAGTGTTAACCAATGAAGCGATATGATCACGTCCCACATCCATCGCTTCTTGATAAAGCTTCCTGCGATTATAATTTGGATTGGCTTTTTTCAGCTTTGCAACGATTGATGTTTGCGAAATTGTGATGTCATCGAGTATACCCATGGAGCCGATGATGATACCGGCAAGTAGTAAACTTCTGATGTTGATGTTCTCTCCAAATGCCTGAATATATACGGCTTCTTCTGCGGCAAAGCCTGTGAGTTTTGCATAAATAACAAAAATATAAGCCAGAAATGCAGTGACAATTAGCCCGACAAACGTGCCGATGACAGCAATCGTAGTCTGTGTTTTCAATCCATGTGAGATGTAAAACGTTGCCGGAATGATAAATAGTCCCGCAAGGAGTGCAACCAATATAGGATCATTGCCGATCATGATCTGCGGTATAACCATGCGTACGATGATAAAAAAAGTAGCCACCATCGCAACAAACGAGAGTGCGCCCTTGAGTCTGCCAACGACGATGACAACGATCAGAAAGAGAATAAATAACAAAAAAAGTGGGGTTCGCCTAACATGATCTTGAATTAGCGCTGATTGGGTCCCACTCTGGCTTTGAGTCAGGACCACGATAACTTGATCTCCCAATCGTAGATTTTGTGCTTCGATCTGCCTGGTGTCAAACAAGGCGACCGGATATTTTTGATCTTTCCGGTCGCCGTTCACGATCACCACCTCAACCTTGTTTTGGTTCAGTGATATAATTTCGGCTTCGTATCTTTGCTCCGCAACCTGGGCATGAACTCTAGGAGCATTAAAAAAAATAAAAATTATCATTATGATAAGAAAACCGAGCAGGTGGCCGAGCTGGAGGGATCCCGACATGCGCGCACGGTATTTCAGGAGCACTGGCGGGA
>MFZZ01000037.1:10167-12340 GCA_001789555.1 Candidatus Roizmanbacteria bacterium RIFCSPHIGHO2_12_FULL_38_13 | reverse complement strand
TAGTAAAATCTATTCATACTAATTTTTCGCATCAACCCCAATAGCTTCGGAAACATTTGCATAACCATCATTTTGCAGCAGATGAACGAGGTCGCGATTTATCCTTGCAATTATCTGTGGTCCTTCAAATATCATGCCTGTGATCATCTGTACTAGCGTTGCGCCATTTTTAATTTTACGATATGTATCCTTTGTATTAAATACTCCTCCACAACCTATGATGACTAGTTTTTTCCCGACATATTTATAAGCAAGTTTTATCAGTTCATCCGATCTTTTTTGTGTCGGCTTGCCGCTGAAATTTCCTTTACTCCACATGACAACCTCCAAAGGGTCAAGTGCTTTATCTTCCCTGTTCTTTTGTAAATTTCCAAAAATTACACCGGCAATCGGATATTTTACGATGACATCAAGCATATGTTTTACTTCGGTATCCGATTTTTCGATAGGCATTTTTATGAATACGGGTTTTTTGATTTTTATTTTTTTTACAGCATTCAAAAGTGAGTTTAAATTTTTAGGAGGATAAAACGATACCGAGGTCTGCAAATTGGGACAGCTTATGTTGAGTTCATAATAAGCGTTTTTTACTTTTGATTTTCCAAACATTTTAAAGGCAGAAATGATGTCATCTATTGCCTGTTTTTGAGTTTTTATTGCGCTTGTGTTGGTAACGCCAATACTTATCCCTAGCGGAAATGAAAAATTCTGCCCGGTAAGCCTGCGGATGATCGCCCGGGCTCCTGGATTGCGAAAGCCTTTATTAACCAAAAGTGAGCGCGATTTTTTTAACCTACCAAGACGTGGTTTTTCATTGCCTTCACAAGGGTGGTTTGTAATAGTTCCAACGGTTTCAAACCCAAAACCGATAGCAGGTAGTATCTGTGGAAAGGCTGCGGTGTAATCGTATCCTGCGGCAAGCCCGATCGGATTGGCAAAATCGATATTGGCAACTTTTTGCTCAAGTGCACTGTGTCTATAACGAAAATACAGATCAAAAACTATTCTAAACGGCACTACTTTACCAAACCAGTAGCCAAAAAACATAGCATTCTCATGGACCCATTCGGGATCAAATGCAAAAAACAGCTGACGAATGACCGACTGGTAAAGCAGTTCGACTTTTTTCAAAAAAAATATCCTATATTCATGCCAAAAAGTGTAGCGAACGAGAAAATAAAGAACAAAACTGGTAACTGCAGAAAATAGACAGTACAAACACCATGCATACAGCACTAAACCTTGAATAGAAATGAGATATAAGGAAGCAACAAAACCGATAGCTGTCAAAATAAATGAGGTCCGAATCCAAACAATTTTACCGGAATAAAAAGCTATAAATAAACTTACAAAAATCAAGGCATAATGGATCGTGCCAAGAAGAGCGATTGGAATTCCAAACAGGGTCGCATACACACTTTGGAGCACCTGGCCGCAATCATTGATAAAACCTACATGACAGGGTGGGATGGTGTTTGCATAATGTTGATAGCTAAGATACAAAGCGTCTAGAAAACCTATTGCAGTAAGAATAAGTGATGCGACAGCAAAGCCGCTGGTGATTTTACCTGAAGACCGTCGAAATTCCATCATATTATTTTACCATGAATTGTCTCGACAATTCTTTCTCCCATCTCAACTGCAAAGTTTGTGCCTCGATCCCAAGGGTAAACTTGCTGCATGTTGGCTAGAAATACGTTTTCAATCGGTGTTTTAAAAGGCATAATCTTTTTGGAATAATTCGTATACACGATAGGCTGGGCAAAAGGTGCTTTAAAAACGTAACTATTGATCAGATGTTTTTTATAATCTTTATTAAGTTTCATCAAATGTCCATCATACTCTCGCAAAAGATCTTCTTTTGTCAGAGAAAAATACTTGTGATTATGTGGCAAATAATTTCCAACATATACTAGTCTTTTGCCGTCATAATATTTTTTATCAATAAAGTTGGTGTGTTCGACTACTGCGAGAAATGGGAAATCTTTTTCACAAATATTTAACCAGTAAACATCGTTTGGTAAAAATGGGCTGTCCAACTCTAAAACCATGTTTACGGCTCCGATTGCATCAAATGACCGCAGTCTTTTCTCATAATCGCTTGGGAGTCGCGCCATGCTTGCAAAATACAAATTCGGTGCCGTCACCAGCACAGTGTCAAATTGGTGTTGAG